>CAUJKL010000933.1 GCA_963204995.1 Planctomycetota bacterium
GATTTCAGATTTGATCATCAAATGCGATCTCTCTCTGACAATCTAAAATCGCAAATCACAAACCGCAAATCACAAATCACAAATCCCGCTTTACTCCCACTCAATCGTGGCCGGCGGTTTCGAGCTGATATCGTAGCAGACACGATTCACGCCTTTCACCTCATTGATGATCCGCGTCGAGATTCGCGCCAGCAACTCGTAGGGCAAGTGCGACCAATCCGCAGTCATGAAGTCGTCAGTATTCACCGAGCGGACGGCAATCGTGTTTTCGTAAGTCCGCGCGTCGCCCATAACGCCAACACTTTGTACCGGCAGCAATACGGCAAAGGCCTGTGAAGTCTGGCGGTAAAGCCCGGCTGCCTTGATTTCCCCGACGACGATCGCATCGGCTTCACGAAGCACATTCAGCTTCTCGCGTGTGATGTCGCCGATGCAGCGAACCGCCAAGCCCGGTCCAGGGAACGGATGCCGCCAAACAAGATCGGGCGGCAAACCTAATTCGAGGCCGAG
This sequence comes from Planctomycetota bacterium, assembly GCA_963204995.1. Lineage (GTDB taxonomy): Bacteria > Planctomycetota > Planctomycetia > Pirellulales > Pirellulaceae. The sequence goes on from CAUJKL010000933.1 coordinate 511, forward strand.
CTTACGAACCTCGTCCTTGAATAAATCACGTAACGGTTCCACTAGCTCGAATCCCAGTTCGTCGGGTAATCCGCCGACATTGTGATGCAACTTGATCGTGGCCGCTGGCCCGTCCGGTGCCGCGCCGCTTTCGATTACATCGGGATAGAGTGTTCCTTGGGCGAGATATCTGGCGTCTTCGATCTTGGCGGCTTCCTCTTTGAAGCATTCGATGAAAGCGTGCCCAATCCGGCGACGTTTCTCCTGCGGTTCGGTGATACCTGCGAGTGCTGTCAGAAATCGCTCTTCGCCGTCCACCACATGCAAATCGGCTTTGAAGTGGTTCGTGAATTCGGAAATCACGGCCGCTTGCTCGTCTTTTCGCAGCAATCCGTTGTCGACCAGGATGCAGGAAAGCTGGGAGCCGATGGCCTTGTAGAGCAACGCCGCCGTTACCGCCGAATCGACGCCACCCGACAGTCCGCAAATCACTCGGGCGTCACCAATCCGTTCGCGGATCGTCTCGATCGTCTCTCTGGCGAAATCGCCCAGGTGCCACGTTCCAGTGCAACCACAAATCGAAATCAGAAAGTTATGCAGCAGCGTTCCGCCCAGCGGTGTATGCGTTACTTCGGGATGGAACTGAATACCATAGACCGGGAGCGAACAGTGCTTCACCGCCGCGATGGGGCAGGTGTTCGTCTTGGCCAGCGGCATGAAGTCGTCGGACACCTGAGCGACCTGATCGCCGTGACTCATCCAGACGTCTGTCGTCTCGGGCATCCCGGCAAAGAGATCGGAATGTGAAGTCACTTCGACGCGGGCTCGGCCATACTCGCGAGACGGCGTGTTCTCGACTTGACCCCCCAAGGCATTGCAAGCCAGCTGCATGCCGTAGCAAATACCGAGTATCGGGATGCCAAGCTCGAAGATGCCTGGATCGCACTGGGGAGCGCCGTCCTCGTAGACGCTGGAGGGGCCACCGGACAGGATCAATCCTCGTGGTGCGTGCTTTTGGATTTGTTCGGCGGTGATGTCATGCCGCACGATCTCGCAGTAGACGTTCTGTTCGCGCACTCGTCTGGCGATCAATTGAGCGTATTGCGAACCGAAATCGAGAACCAACACTCGCTCGTCTGCTACGCTTACACTCCCAACGTCAGGGGAAACCGCTGCCGTACTCATCACTCTCCTAACACTTCCTGAATGCACTACGAAGAGCCACTCATGGCCCCGCAGCGGGAAATGAAACCTCGCATTATAGGAATGGACTTCCCAAGCGAATAGTACGGACCACTCTCCGGCTCGTTGTCGACCCTACGTCCGAGAGCTATTATGAAGCCCCGAGACGGAGCGACAGCGGGCACCCGAGGAAGGCGTTCATACCGTGCAGATTCTGCTGACTAACGATGATGACATCTATGCTCCCGGCCTGGCGGCGATGGAACGCGAACTTCGGTCGCTGGGTGATGTTTGCGTCGCGGCTCCCGCCACCGAACAAAGCGGCGTCGGTCATTCGATGACGTTTCTTGCCCCGTTGATTTGCAAGGAAGTCTACGATGGCGATAGAAAGCGTGGTTGGGCGGTCGAAGGAAGCCCCGCCGACTGCGTCAAGCTGGGAATCTTCGAGCATTGCCCGCAACGGTCTGATGTCATCATTAGCGGCATCAACGACGGGCGCGAGACAGATCTTATGGCACTCGCCAGAGGATTCGTCACGCCAACTCCGCTACAATACGACATGACAAAACATCCGGTCTTAACCGAGATGCAGAATTGGAAACTTACCCTTCCGGAATGAGGACGTTGGACATGCGATATCAAGCTTTCACTTCGGTTTTGTTGGTGACTTTACTGGCAGGTTGCATTCAGGCTCCACCGCCACCCGCACCAAGCCCAGCACCACCCGCGACACCCACACCACAAGCAGCCGCTCCGAACGCACCGATGGAACGCGTCGTGGCGGAAGCAGGAGTTGGCAAAAAGGGACAGAGTTTGAAGAATGACACGGGGATGGTTGTCGAACCGGTGAAGCAACTGATTCGGTTCGAGCAAAAGGCCGTGTTCGATCTGCAAATCAAGCCGGCTCTTGAGCTATACAAAGGCTCTACAGGCTCGTACCCGAAAACTCACGAAGAGTTCATGGCGAATATTATTACGGCGAACGGCATCAAGTTGCCAGAGCTGCCAGCAGGCCAGCAGTACGTCTTCGATCCGGAGACCGCCCAGTTAATGGTCGAACGACCCCAACAGTAAGTCAACGCACTTTTCAGGCACCGTCGAAACCGCCTGATCGGCTTTGAAGAGTCAAGTTAGTCTTTACCATTGCATTGAGAATCCTATGCTTGCTGAAATTCGTCGAAGCGTGAGCCTTCTGTTCTGCATGCTTGCGATCTTCGCCTGTTCTTGCACGTCGAACACCTCCAGCAAAGCTTCGCTTGCTACCAATACCACCTCAGGGCCTGTCGATGCCGATGCCTCGACGGAGTTTACCGAGACCGAGTCGGGATTGAAGTACCGGATCTTGCGAAAGTCGGATGGCCCCAAACCCGTCGCTTCCGATACGGTGCTGGCACATTACGCCGGTTGGCTGGATGACGGTACGGAGTTCGACAGTTCGTATGCTCGTGGCAACCCCACGGACTTTCCGCTGCGCGGTGTGATTCCCGGCTGGACCGAAGGTTTACAGCTCATCGGCAAGGGAGGCATGATCGAGTTGGAGATTCCATCCAAATTGGGTTACGGTCCCATGGGCATGCCGGGTGCGATTCCTCCCGACGCGACCTTGCATTTCAAAGTTGAGTTGATCGACATTTTCTAAATTGTGGGCACGCTTCCGCCATCGGCTATGTGAAGGATGCGGGAGTCGTGGCACTTCGTTGTCGTGGCTCCGTCGTTGATCATGTTGACAAATTGCAACATGGGAGTTGCTGAGAGGACGCGTTCGTGTCGCTGGGAGATAAGTGCGACGCGACTTAAGTTGTTGTCAGACCTCGACTCATGCGGCGACATCACCGTCGTTGGCGCGCTTGGCATCGTGTTTGCTTCTACGATAGAGCCATGATGATTTTCTTCATCAACCCGCTCTCCGTCGCCGTTTCACGTTTTGTGACACGGTCTCATCCAGCGGCGCGAGAATCAACCGAGGCTGTCGCCATGAACAAACCGTGTAGCCTGATTCCCCTGTTTCTAATCGCTTGCTGGATCGGTCCCGCATCGGCCGGAGACTGGGTCACGGAACCTTCGTATTACACGCACGATCCCATGTCTGGCGAACGCGTCACCCAGTACACACCCATCGGGCCGTTCTATACCTACGGCCAATCGAGCTTTACTCGTAGCGGCTATCGCAATACGCGGAGCAGTCTGCAAGTTGGCACTAGCGCCGATAACTACCACACGACGGAACAGTGGGGACCGCCAGTACAGCCTTATGGCGAATGGCGTTTCCCCTATCGTCCCTACTCGGTTCCTTATGGTCAGTGGGGACCGCAATTCTACGGCGGCGTTCCGTTTGGACTCTACCCGAGGGGATTCGGTGGTGGCTACGGGGGTGGCGGTTATGGCGGCGGGGGATATCCTGGCGTTGGATTTCCAGGCGGCGGAAATTTTCCGCCCGGCCAAGGCGGTATGCAGCAGCCACCGTATTCAGGGCCGAACCCGTTACAGCCTGGCTATAGTGGTCAACAACAATTGCTGGATGGTCGCTATCCGCCGTTTGATAACCTCGGCCCGTTCGAGAAGAAGCAACTGTTCGATCACCTGTATCCGCCGCAGCCCGGTGTCGGGAATTGAGAGTAGCCTCTCGGTGCCTAGGTATCTACTTGTTCACGACTCCACGACAAGTCTATATTCATGGCAATCTGCTGTTTGACTAAATTAGCCAGCTTGGTGCCCGCCACCCGTTGTTGAACAGTTCGCATCCCTCCTGAACCCGATCCGGCGACTTGTCGTCCGAGACCTGTTTACAACTGGCCCAAGAGCAACTGCCATGATCCGCCAACGATTACTCTTCGTGACATTGTCGATGCTGGCAACATTCGCTGCGGCTCAGGAGGTGCCCGAAGCCACCCGCGAGTTCAGCATCCGGAACGACCGGGCTTTCCTGGATGAGAACGAAGTCGAGCTGTGGGGACTGCGCTGCGGCAACGCCTTGCATAGTGAAGTGATCACCGAGCGGCACATCCGTAACCTCGATAACATGACCGCACACGGGATCAATACGATTGGCGTCTACATCCAGGGGAGCAACGCCGGCTGGCCGGATGCCAATGCCGCCGCGAACGGGTTCACACGCGACGGCAAGCTCAAGGCTCCCTTCGCAAAGCGGTTGGAAGCGATCGTTCGTGCAGCCGATCAACGCGGCATGGTGGTAATGGTCGGTCTGTTCACTCATCGCAAGGACCAAGAGTTCTATGACAACACGGCTATTCAGTCGGCCGTCGAAGGCGCGGCACGCTTCCTCAACGAGCGCAACTTGAAAAACGTGTTTGTCGACATCATCCACGAGTTCAGCCATCCAGAGAGGATGGATCAAGCGATCTTTCGCGAACCTGACGGCGAGGCGAAGAAGGCACAGCTCACGGGCTGGTTCAAGGCGGTCGCTCCGGATATCGAGGTCGGTGTGTGTCCTGACATCAATTCCGGAACCGGCGATGTATATCCGGGCATGGATGTGCGGATGATCCAGAAGCAGATGCCGATTCCCACGCAGGGCTTTGTCGTCAACGTCGAGACGCTACGGCAGGATGTCTATCAAAACGACGGTATCTTCAGCCGGAGCAATATCGAGGACATCGTCGCCGATTGTCGCCGGTATCAAGCAGCTCCTAACGCCGCGATGCTCTTCCATGCGGCGTTCATTCAAGGCATCTCGAACTTTAGCGGCAGCGCCCCACATCCGGAGATGGGAGGCTACGGTACTGGGAGGGACGATCGCGGCGTGCGCTTCTATTACGACTGGGTCCGCGATCATATCGGCCGCTGGGAGTACCCTCGACATATTCCCGTGACGGCAACTGGCGAGTCAAACTAGTTTCGAAACTAAACTCCAGCGAGGTTCGCGATGTCCCACCGCCGAGCATTCACGCTTATCGAACTCCTGGTGGTGATCGCCATCATCGGTATCCTCGTCGCGCTGCTGTTACCTGCGGTTCAAGCGGCTCGCGAAGCTGCACGTCGCACTCACTGCGCCAACAACCTAAAGCAACTTGGGTTGGCGGTACAGAACTACGAGCACACATTCGGAGCTCTGCCACCCGCGGCTTTCGTCCAAACCTTACCCAGCGGTTCGGTCTGGGTCAGCTACCTCGGACCACACGCCCGTATCCTGCCTTTCATCGAGCAGAACAATGTCTCCGGAGCCATGGACCTTGGTGCAGCCTATGGTAACCTCGCCAACAGTGCGGCGACGGGTCGTGTCATTGACGGGTTCCTCTGTCCCAGCGAAGTCCGGCGCGAACCTCTGATCCACGCCGTCTTTGGGACCATCGGTGGTGTCAACTATGGCTTCTCCATGGGCGACTGGTTCGTGTGGAGCGGCATCAATAATCCGAGCGGACCGCAGACGCGCTCCGTCATCGGCATCAATCTCAGCCGCAAGTGGGCCGATGTGATCGACGGCCTTTCGAATACCCTACTCATGTCCGAAGTCAAGAACTACCAGCCGACGGTTCGTGACTGCGCGGTGTTGGCGAACATTCAGGATCCCGACAACATCCCCTCGCCAGACGCCGATCCGCTTGCAGTTTGCCCGGAGTATGCCGCTGGCGGATGCGCGTTCATCCAATCCGCCCACACGCAATGGGCTGAAATGTCGGTGCATCATAACGGCTTCACGACCGCTTGGACTCCGAATAAGAAGACACCGGGTGGCCCTGGGATGGCGTTCCCCGACGTCAATGTGTTGACGCGGCGCGAGCGGATTGGTGGACCAACCTACGGAGCGATCACTTCCCGAAGCTACCATCCAGGCGGCGTGCATGCCCTGCGCTGCGACGGCTCTGTTCGCTTTACAGCGGAAACAATTGACGGGCTGACTTGGCGAGCGCTCGGTACTATTGCTGGCGGCGAAGTCATCTCCAACGACCAATGACGGTGCGTAAGGATCTGCCAACATGAAAGCATTGACATCTCTCGCACTGAACTTGGCGATCTACTTGGCCGTAGGGTGCAGCGCCCCTGCCCCGCCCCAATCAAACTACGATCCTCGAGACGCCCGCGACACGCTGATTACCGCGTTGGACGCCTGGCAGGCCGATACGCTGCAGCAGTTAGCTCAACAGCATCCGCCGCTACGTCTGTCGGATGACGACTTGATCATGGGTGCGAAGTTGGAGAGTTATCAACTGAACCCCGATGCCACGTTTGCTCCGCATCAAGACGTGCAAGTCGACTTGGTCTTGAGAGATCGCCAAGGCACCACAATCAGTCGACGAGCCACGTATCAGATTGTGCTGGCACCCACGCGAGTAATCCTTCGCAACGACCCGTAGTTCGGATGCTTGGTTTGAAATCGGCGTCGGCGTAGAGCGTTCGGGGAGTAACGGGCGCTCTACTTTTCTGGCAACAGTATCCGCCCTTACTTCTTTTTGAATCCCTCGCGCGGATCTTCGTGCTCGTAGTCAGAGATCAGCCAGTTGCCATCAACTTTTAAGAACGTGACATGTACAAAGCGGGGCACGTGCCGGTCGTTAATCAATCCCGAACGGTCGCTTGCTACCACGACGACATTAAAACTCGTGACGGCGCGCGGTGGAGACTCCGTGGGAAAGACCTTGATCTCCAGGTTTTGCTTGATCTTGACCTCTTCGAACTTGTACATCGGCATTTCGCTTTCGATGCGTTGACGGACGCCGGACATGCGCGGGTGGAGATGCTCCAACACGGCTTTGACGTCGTTTCGTTCGACATCGTGTGCGATCAGATAGAGCGTCGTTTTGACTTGTCGGCGTTCCGACTTCCAGACGTTTCCTGCGACCACCACACCGGCGACACCCGTAATGATCGCGAGCATGATATACAGCTCGAGCTTGCGGCCGGTTTGCAGCCAAATCGCACCAAATACGATCGCCGTGATACCGCCTAGCACCAAGACGGACGTCGGATTCTCGAGCAACCAAGTCATGCGGTCGCCTCGTTTTGAGGGGCCGTCGATGCGAGCTTGCTGTTTTCTCGCCTGTTGCTTCGCCACAAGTTGAACCATGCCACGGACAACATGCACCCCAGCACGACGTATAACGGCCAGAGCGTGATGCGCGTGGCAGTCGGTGCGTCAGCCACTTGTTCGTTGACCTCGAGCTGTGGTTTGGCGACGTGCTGCGCCACGTAAAGTCGATCTTCCGAATTACGCTCAATCTGAGACTGCCGAGCGGCAAACTTCGGTCCTGCCAAAAGCAACGCCACCGCACCTGCGGTACAGAAGAGATACACCCAGTACCAAGGCGAGTCGGTTATCGATTTGCGGGGAGAAGCGGAGAAAGTGTCCATGGTGCTTGCATTATACAGCGGTGGTACGTCGCGGCGCGCAAGGGGGTCGGGAGTCTTTTTCGGCCGAAAGGTTCTCCAATTGAAAACCGTTTGGCCGGAAAAGACTCCCGACCCCGTTTACCGCACCGGGCAGATTCTGGCCTATCGTTTCGGGAACAGCGGTCCGCCGTAAATCGCACCGTCGCCGAGTTCTTCCTCAATTCGAAGAAGCTGGTTGTACTTTGCCAATCGGTCGCTGCGGGATGCCGAACCGGTCTTGATCTGGCCCGTGCCGAGGGCAACCGCCAAGTCGGCAATCGTCGAATCCTCGGTCTCGCCACTGCGGTGGCTGGAGATGCTGCTGTATCCGTTGCGATGAGCCAGATGGATAGCCGCGATCGTCTCGGACAGCGTGCCGATTTGGTTGACCTTGATCAGAATGCTGTTGGCAATCCCTTCGTCGATACCGCGTTGCAGACGCTCGGTGTTGGTAACGAACAAGTCGTCACCAACCAATTGCACTTTGCTGCCGATCTTGTCGGTCAACAACTTCCAACCTTCCCAGTCGTCTTCGCTGCATCCATCCTCAATCGAGCAGATCGGATAGTTCGCGGCCCAGTCGGCCCAGAAGTCGACCATTCCCGCGGAATCGATCTCCTTGCCATCCACCTTGTAAACTTTCTTCTTCGAGTCATAGAACTCGGTGGCTGCGGGGTCCAATGCGATCCATACTTGCTCGCCCGGCTTGTAACCTGCTTTTTCGATCGCTGACATAATCAAATCCAGCGCTTCGCGGTTGCTGCCAAGATCGGGAGCGAATCCGCCTTCGTCGCCCACGGCAGTGTTGAGCCCCTTACTATGGAGAACCTTCTTCAGATTGTGAAAGATCTCGCAGCCACATCGCAGGGCATCGCTGTAACGATCGAAACCCAGCGGCATCACCATGAACTCTTGCACGTCGACCGAATTGTCCGCGTGCTGTCCGCCGTTGACGATGTTCATCATCGGTGCGGGAAGCAGATTGGCACCCACGCCGCCCAAGTAGCGATAGAGCGGTTGAGCCGTGTGCATTGCAGCAGCTTTAGCAACGGCGAGCGAGACTCCCAAGATCGCATTCGCGCCGAGTTTGCTCTTGTTCGCGGTTCCGTCGAGCGTAATCATTTGCTGGTCAACTGCGGCTTGATCGAGTGCGTCCCAGCCCACCAACTCGTCGGCGATAACGTCGTTGATGTTGTGTACGGCCTTCGTCACTCCCTTGCCCATATACGCGCTGCCACCGTCTCGCAATTCCCAAGCTTCGTGGGCTCCGGTGCTGGCCCCGCTGGGAACGCTGGCCCTGCCGAACGAACCATCGGTTAGGGAAACTTCGACCTCCACCGTAGGATTGCCGCGGCTGTCCAGAATCTGACGCCCGTGAATGGCTCCGATCGTGCTCATGTTTTCTCGCTTTCTAACGTAACCGAAGTCGTGAGACTTCGGTATTGATTGTGGTAAATCCGAAGTCTCACGACTTCGGCTACTTGCCGGTGCCAGCCTGTAGTCATTCGGCAGCCTGCAAGCCGTCCATTTTGCACGATGAACGGCAGATTGACTATCCCGGCACGTGGTGCTCCCGCGATTGCGGAGGAGGGCGTCCGGCGCTACAACTGGGTGGAAGCTTAACTGACGAAACCAAGATCTCATGGAGTGAATTATGTTTACTGGTTTGGTGGAAGCGATGGGCGAAGTCGTCGCGGTTCGATCTCGACCGCCGGGCGTCCGACTCGTCCTCCGTAACGCCGAGATTGCTCGCGATGCCTCACTCGGCGATAGCATTTCCGTAAATGGCTGCTGTCTGACCGTGGTCGAACGCAGTTCCGAAGCTTTCAGTTTCGATGCCGGAGAAGAGACGCTCAGTCGAACAAATTTGGGGCGGCTCGCCGAAGGAAGCAGCGTGAACCTCGAGCGATCGCTCCAACTCGGCGATCGACTCGGTGGTCATCTGGTGACGGGGCACATCGACGCAGTAGGTCTGCTTGATGAGCGACAGGACGACGAAGATTGGTCAAAGTTCTGGTTCCGCGTCCCGAGGCTGCTAACTCGCCAGATGGCCAGCAAAGGTTCGGTGGCGGTCGACGGAATCAGCTTGACGCTGGTCGACGTCGAAGACGAACGGTTCAGCGTCGCGCTGATTCCACACACACTTCAAGTCACTACGCTAGGCAAGTTGCAAGTCGGCGGCGAAGTGAACATCGAAACGGACTTGCTTGCCAAGTACGTCGAGAGGCAGCTCAGTTTCAGGCCCGAGTGACGATCCCGGCGATGTTCCCGTAATCAATACGTCCCGCCAACCACCTCGGTTGGTTTGCCCGGCGGCTTCTGGACCAACGCCCGGGCAGGTCAGCGTATCGCGCGCGAACGCCACGTGGGACGTAGCGAACTGGCGAGGAAGACCGCCACGATCAACCAGCCGACCGCACTTGGCGCGAGCCACAACCACCACGCCAGCCCGACGACGACGCCGAATAAATGCGGCCAACGGCTGAGGGCGTCTCGCAGTCGCGTGTACCGTCGCAGCTTCATACCAAACCACGCAGCGACGCAAATCGCGAGGGCCATCACCGCACGTGGGGTGACGTGCGATAAGTCACGATCGTGACGGACGATTGTCAGCGTCGTCGCCGCACCGTCGAATGAACAGTAAGTCCACGCATCCTGTTCTCGCGCTCCGCGCTGCCACTGCATGGCGTCGTGTATCGAGATGACTGATGCGTGTTGAACTGGCGCGGCGTCGACAGGTATTGCACTTACCGCGTTCAGTCGCTCCTGCCATCGATCGCGCCACCGCTGCAAGTCGTTGGAACGATGCTGCGGGACAGGTCCGACACTGTAGTTGAGGACTTCTTCGAAGACGCCAGCACGCAGTTTGCGAGTGCTCGCCACATCAACCACGGCGTGATTCAACAGCGGCACCGACCTCACGCGTCCCGACGGATCCCGTACCGACCATAAGGTTGTTCGAGGCTCCAGTTCGCGCAGGCGGGGAGCAGTAAAAGTCAGGCTCTTCGTGTCCGTCGCCAGCGACGATGCCCGTCCCGCAAACAGTAACGCGATTCGTTGCGGTAGCCGCTCGGCACCGAGTTCGAGCGTCGCGGTGGTGACGTTGGCAGCCTGGAGGAGAGCGGGCACATCGTCGACGGTGGCGTGCAACAATTCGACTCCGGGCGGTATGATCACGTCACACGTCGTCAAGGCACCGGGTTCGAGGTCGTAGCTCGCGCTGCCAACGTAGCTCGCATCCGGCTGCCAAGCGACTTCAATATCCGCCAGCAACAGCCGCGAGTCGCCCGCCGATTGGTTTACCTCACGCACGGTGGCTTGCATGCGCCGCCCACGAACGCGATAGGTCGTCTGCTGCTCATCGCTCTCGGGTTGCTCTAAGCCACGAATGTTCCATTCAATCTCTTGCTCCGTAGAACGCTTTGGCAACACAAGCAGGCGGTCGATCTGTGATGAATCCAACACTTCGATCAACGGAGCGCTGATGCTCCCATCCGGCGACGTCTGTAATCGGGCTTGCAGCGTAACGTGAAACTCTTTGTCGATGGCGGCCGCCGGCGTAATGATCAAGTTCGGTTCGGATTGCTCTGGAACTTCTTGCAAATCGTAATGCGTGGGTGGATCGAGACGAAATGAGGCCGCCAGTTCTCGTGGCACTCGCAGGCGAATCGAGTCGACAACACCTTGACTTACCTGCACCGAAAGATCTGCAGTGACAGACCACTGCGATTCTTCGCTGTGGACGGTGGTGACGAGTTGTCCCGAAAACTTCGCCGGATTCGGTGCGATAGTGAGTACAATGTCGGGCTTCGCGGAATCTGCTTCGCTAATCAAATCGCCTGTTTCACTCGGCAGGTCAAAGACGCCAACGGCACGCTGCCCAGCGTGCAAGTCCAATTCGGATGGAGTAAAGTCCGCCACGCGCTGGCCACGGTTCGAGGCGACTTGAACCAAGACTTCCGCGCGACGCCAGACGGTCAAACGGCGTGTACTTGTGGCTGAATCTTCAAGCCGGATGCTCGTGAACGAAAACTCGCCGCGCGGTGGCAGCGGGATCGAGCCTTGAAGATTGAGGCGGACGGCACCCTGAACTGGCTCCGTCAAAAAGATCGTCGTCGTACCGTCGGAGCTTTTGGAATATCGGCGAACGAGATCCAAGTCGTCCTGGAACACACTGACACTCTTAACGCTTAGTGCTTTTGGGATCGCCAAGACAAGCTGGAACTTGGGGGCATCCTCGATCTGAATCTGCGAGTCGTGTGTGACATCGGCTTGCAGCCGCCCAACTCGAAGTTGCGTGGCATCGACGTTGCTGAGTCGAGCCGTCTGCGGAACGGCAACAAGCGACCACTCCGACTCGTTCGTGGGCAACTGAATCGCCTCATTCGGCAATTGCAACGTCCCCCATGTCTCCGCAAAAGTCTGGGGTGGGACGGTTGGCCAGTCACTTTCGTGCGTTAAGGAAGCCGTGATGCCGGGGGACATCGAGAGTGCCAGAATCGGATGGGCCACGACTCCCGATGCGATGCGAATCAGCGGACCCTTCACCACTTCGTTCTCGGCAATATCCGTCATCACAAACGACGACTCGACCGTCACACTCTCGTTTGCCTCGTATGCCTCTTTGAATTGGTAGCGAATTCTACGAAGCGAGTTGTCAGGAGTGAGTGCTTCAACCACTTGAGCTTGCGTGTCGGATACCAACAGCCGCAACCTCGGGTCGACTAGCAGTTCGATTTCGGTCAGCGCACCGTTCAGGATCGAGAAGGTAAACCGCGAATCGATCGTCACGACACCAGACTCGGCACGAATCCAAGTGAGTTGCGAAGTTGTAAACTCCGCAGGTTTTGAATCCCGCGCACCGCCCACGGGCCATTGCACCGCTAATCGATCCGTTGGACCAAGCTTCGCATCGAGTGATTCATCCGTACGAATGATCGCTCCGAGAGCTGATGTGGGCTCGATCAACGTGGCATCGCGACCGGTGGCGGACAATTGCGAATTAGGGATTCTAGGGATTCTCAAGTCGAAGCCACTCTTGTCTGCGTCTGGCGCGAGCACCGGGCGAACGGTGAGTCGCAATTCGTGCCGATCAACTATCTCGACATTCAAGTCCAACGAATCGCCATTGGCGGACCACTGCGGATAAACGCGTTGCTCGTCGAACGTCGCCTCCAGAAGTTGCAGTTCGTCGCGATGAAACGGCAGACGAATCGTCGCAGCCCCTGGACTGGGACTGACTAGCTTGAACCCCACTCGCAACTCAGGCAGCATCATCGCCATTGGCATGCTGGGAATGGTGAGCGAGTAGGTTGCATCGGTCAGGATGACGCCGAATCGTTGCGTCCCCAGTGTCATTTTGAGCGCTTCAATTGCGTCGAAAAACGTTCGGGAAACGAATACGTGTGAACCAAACGGTTCGCCGTCTGCACCGACCGGATCGTAAACGCGAAACACATTTGCTGCTGGCGCACTAACACCCATGGGGGCGAGTTCTTGTGCCGAGGCCCTCTGGTTCGATGCGATGGCGAAGATCACGCCAGCCAGCAAAAGCCCTGCCGACACGGATTCGACTCCGCGCACAATGCGAAACGACCTGGAATCGTCGCGGTGCTTCGGCGCGGCGGTTGCGGAGACACGACGGCGTAATCCAACCAGTGCGACAGCAGCCAAGAGCCCGAGCAGGATCGATCGAGAAATAAACACGAGACTGATGGGAACCAGCAGCGCGACAACGATTGCCGCGACAACCAAGGCGAGCAAGAGTAGACCGCTACGGCGTCCCAACCAGACACCCACGGCAACGGCAACAAACAGCGATGCCCAACCGAATGTGCCCAACATCTCAGTACGGTAAAGCACAATCGTCGCATGCGAGTCTGTCGAAGGTATTTGCATGGTCGTCCAACCGACCAGCGGGGTAAACAATCGGTTCACATCACGATCGCTCCAGGGCCCCGGCGACGTCGCCAAATCGCCAATCCAATCGGTGGCGAGTGCAAAACGCGATCTAGGGCCCAACTCGCTGGAAGTGGTCGTGAAGGTGCGATCAGCGACCTCGGTACACGCGCCATAGCTGCCAGCGGCCTGAGTGGCGAATGTCGTCAAGATCAGCGAGTTGTTATTCACCACGAAGACGAGGTCGCTCAATCGCAACGCACTCATTGCGGATGTTGCGCGAGATGGCATCAAGGAAAGTGGCGTTATACCCGCGTCCGACATCGCAGCTCGATCGATGTACAGCGAGAACTCATCCGCGGTGGTGGCATGTGCGGCGTGAGCTTGTGCAATCGCGGCACTCCAAGTGAGGCTCGGCGAGCCACTGTCGGTGTCGTCCTGCAACTGTGAATCGATGGCCTCGAGGACGCTTTGTACTCGCGCCAGCGTTCGCTGGCGTTGAGATGGTTGGGCGAGTTTGTCGGGCCAGCTCCATAAGGACGTAATACTCCACGGCCGTTCCGTTCTGCGGACGATGGAGAATCCAAACAGTCGCTGCTCCCAGTCAGTTCGACTGGTCGGCTGCAGCGGATTGTGAGCAAGATCCCATGGTTCGTCACTGGTTGCCGAACTATAGCCCGGTGGAATCCAGACACGCCACGAACGGTTCAAGCAGCGAAGGCGAGGTTCCGGCAGCGACATCTCGCAGCGAAAATGATTGCCGAGCGGAGGACCACTCTGACGATATCGCATTTGTACCGTGGGAAACCGCCGTGTTGTCGAGAGAGGAATGTGAAGTGCCGTCGTGCTTCGCGAAGTGACAATTCTCTCTCCATCGACATCGACACGTTCCAGTGTAATGTCATCCGGAAGGTCGACCGTCAGATGCGATATCCCCACGTTTTCGAGCCGAAGCAACATCACGTGTGTCACATCGCCATCGGAATCTACGCGCGACGTAACTTCGGAGTCCCAGATCCACGCGTCTGGCGGGTCGATCTGTTTACCGTGACGGGCTAACTTCAACGACACGTCCTGGGCCGGCGCGTACCGGTACGTTGCCCTCAGCGTCGGCAATCTCGCAACATCGGTCTCCGGTGCAGGAATTACCCTCAACCCTTCGTGGTGCAAACTGAATCCGGTTCCGTCGGGTGTGCCAACGTTGACGGTCCCAACTTGCGTCTCGGCGTCCGGGAGCGACGCCAGGACGATTGTCTCCAGTTGCTCCGGCGGACCAACCGTTGCGACAGCCGACTGCCGAGTAAGCTTCGCGCGAACCTCGAAGGGAGCGCTTCGCGGAAGCCGTAGGCGTACTTCCCATTCGTTGCCTTCTGCGTCCAGCTTTGTTGCGGTCACCCCCCCTGCCCCAACACCCACGGCAGACCATTGAATGTTGTCGCTGGGTGGCGGCGAGAACCGAACTCGGAGAGTTCCGATCTGCGTCGAGATTGGTTCGCAACGAAACAAGAAAGATTGTTTGATCGTCGTCGACTCGACGAGTGCCTCGGCTGTAATTTCGCCGTTGAATCGAGGCGACTGACTTCGTAAGGCGACGCGAACGCGATCGGCATTCGGCCCATCACGAAACATCAAGGGCGCTCCCTCGGCGGCGAGCAACTCCTTTTCGACCGTTGAGAGTTCCGATTCTGTGACACGAGTCAAGCTCGCGTCACCCGAGACGTCCAACTGCAGCGGCAGCTCGGCTCGAACGGCCGTCAAACGTGACTTGTCTAATTCGCCACCGAGCGTAATCGGCCGCATTTCGAGTCCCGTCAGCGTACCCACACTTCGACGGTGGGCCTTGACGATCAACTTGCTGGGCTTCGTCGGCGTAATTGGAGATCGCAGAACAATCTCTCGGCTCAAGCCCCCAGTTCCGCGTATGACTTCCTCGATTTGCGGTGGATCTGTCTCAATTGAATCCACGATCCAGCCAGCATCGCGCTGCAACGAGATCGAAAATGCCGCACCGCTGACCGCAGAGATTCTCGCGATAAACTGGGCGGAGACGATCGACTCTTTGACGGTGATCGTCGTCCCTACCTGAGCGCGGAGGTCTGTTGCTTGACGTACGAGAAGCACATCGCAGGTGGCATCGGGACTGAGCAGGGCAAACCGACGCGACTCACCAGTCGTCGGCGAAGGGATTGGTTCGACACCGCGTAGAACACTCCCCTGCCAGTTTATTTGGCCGACTCGCAGTGGTTCGACGACGTCAAGCGAAGCACTGCCCTGCCGCCATACAGCGTCGGCGAGTTGCACGCGCGGAAGTCGCCACAGCTTATTGACGACGACCGGGGCATAGGCGGTAACATTTAGTTCGTGTGAACCGCCAACGAGTGCCGTGGGGAGAGCCAGAATGTACGGTGGCGGTTGATCGGATTCGGCGGGACTCGGTACGAAGCCCACGGACTTTCCATTCAATTCAACATTGGCAAGCTGTAATTGAGGGTCGACCTGAAGTGTCAGCGTTCGCAGCGATCGTCGTTGAACATCGAGATGCAAAGCGGCTTTAAGCTCCAGCCCAGTGACTCCGATACGGTAGTCGTACGTCGGCCGAGCCATGACGAGTTGATCGCGATTCGCGTCCTCGGGCGTCGGCAAAATGCGGAGTTCTGTGTCGTTAGTCGCGCCAAGCTCAATCCGCCAACGAGTTGTCTCGGCACTGTCTCCACTCGTCGAATTAGGATCTTCAACCTGACTTACGATCGCGTCGGCACACTCGAGCGCGAAACCTGGCGGCAAGTCGAGCAAGAGCTCGCTGGCTGTTGCCTGGGGGAGCAACAAGCGAAATCGACATTCCCGTTCTGCTCCGCTGACTCCGTGCAGCGACCACAGAAACGTCAGCGTATCGGATCGTGAAACGAACGCACCGAGCTCACCGGTCGGCAACAGCCCCGCTTCCGCCTCAATGCTAGGATCGCTTTTCCACCGAAACGAATCCGCCGCGAGCCCTAACGGTGACAGTGGCACATAGGCCGGCTCGGAGTGCGGGTGCTTGATGTCGAGTTCCGCCGAACCGTTGACCAATTGCTGGTTGTCGAATGAGGCAGTGTAGCGAGCACGTACGATGTTCGGCTTCGCCAAACCGTACAACGCACGATACTTGGCATTCAGGTCGGCGATCGTTTTTTGAAAAGCCTCGCGTTCGAGAGGCAGCAATTCACCTCCAATATCATCAATTCTGCCTTCAGGAATTGCGATCCGTTGATACTGTAGAACGGTGGGTGCATTCACCTGTCCATCCACGCGGCGACCACTCAAGACGCACAAAATCAGCAGGGCCAGCACCTCGACGATTTGCACACTACGTTGCCGGTTGAAAACGCGGGGCTGTCCATGGAAGCCGCTGGACATCATGACTTACCTTCGACTTGAGCCACTTGCAAATGGGCGGGTGCCGTTGCCGTAGTCGCATGCGAGCTTCCTTCTGGAACGCTAACTGAAAGGACGTCGCTGGCTTGTGATTCAGGACGAATATAGGCGCTACCTCGGCGATTCATTGGTGCCAGCGGTGTCAGCGGAGTTCTTCCGACGAGTCGCTGCATGGCACATGCGACGATTGCCATACCGAGTCCGATCGCTCCCGCTTGCCCGAACAAGACGGCCTGTTCGGGGTAGGTCACCGCGACTCCGAACAGCATGACTCCAACCATGAAAAATACGCCGGGCTGTCGAAGCGTCGGCAAATAGATGAAGGGAAGTACGACTACCAACGCTACTCCCGACGAAATCAGCAACAACATCAGGCGACTGACTTTTACAAACACGACCGAATCGACAGAACCCGTCGAACTGAACAAGTAACGATTGGTGTCCGGCGAAACCGCGTCCTGCGTTGACGCTCCAACGAGTTCCTCGAGCGATTGCTGCTCTAGACGCCCACGTCGCCCCCAGTACCACTGGTCCCGTTGCCAAACGAGTTCCGAGGTCAACGTCGCTGGCGTCCACGCGAGATGCTCATTCCTCGGCAGCACGATCTGCCAATACACTTGCGTGGCACGTTCCGCCGCAGAAATGGACGGCAGGGAAACACCGAACCGCGAACCGCGAGCGAGCGAGCTGAAATATCCCATTTCAAACGCCACCTCGCGTCCGACTTGCTCATCCGCAAGCGTGACGGTCAGCGAACGGTCGCCGTGATCAACGATCGCAACCGGAGGCTCTCCATCAACCAGCACTTGCGGTTTCTCGGTCCGCGCGTCTGGAGGCAGTTGAACGTAAACAGTTGATTGATCGCTACGCAACTGAAAACAAACCCGATCGTGGCGGTCGGTCGGCGTCAACCAGGACTGAATCCAAACTCGTTGGATCGATGTGTTGCCGTTATTGCGACTCTCGACGATCGAAGTTTGAACGATGGCCGCAGAAGCGACTCCAGCCGACCGAACTTGCAACTCGTGCGTGCCGTTCGGCGGCAGTGCGGCGTCAGCAGGTAAGGTCCAGGTCTCGTCCGCCAGGGTGAAGACGGTTTCCGAGTCGGATCGAAGTGTCAACAAATTCGTAACATTCTCTGTCGCCTCCGTACCTGCCGGTTGCACTAACGGAATCTGCAATCCGGCGTTGTTCAGTAGGTCCGCGACCGGAACCTCGAACGCCACATCGAACTGAAGTTCACCGGTGACAGGCGTTGGCAAACTAATCATCGCGTCAGACGTTAGAGACGCCACACCGCTCCCCGAGTCGGCAGTCGCCGTTTCTAAAGCGGTCTCAGGTGGCGCGATCAGGCGAAAGGGAAGCTCTTGTTCGCCGCTGGTAATTCGCAGTGTTCCCGCGGCCACGACGCTTGTCGGAATGGCAATCGGTAATTCGGCGAGCGGCGCATAAGTCACGGTGGCGAGGAACGTCTGGCGAACCACCAACATGTCGCCCGCCTTCGTTGCGTCAGACGTTACGACCACCGTCGTTTCTCGCGGGCGAATACGCCGAGTAGCGACGAAATGAGCTGCCTCGGTGACTTTCGTCGACAGTTCCTCGCGGAAAAACAGGGGCGGAGCGATCCGCTTGGGAAACGCCGATGTGCCCGTTCGTGTCTCCTGAATTAACCACTTCATTGCAGCGGGTTCGGGCGTCAAATCAACATTGTCGCTGGCCAACACGACGAGCGTCGCGTTTGGAAGTAACTCCGAGTCGGTGGGGCGCGGCAGATCGAAGCTCACTTCGGCTACGTCTTGTTCGATTTCCCGATGGGCGCGAACATTGAGATCAAGCGCTGTCGCACCGGCACTGATTGGAAGCAATAAGCTCCCTTTGCCATCATCACTAAAGGGTTTGGCGAGCGAATCTTGCGAGGTGACGGCGTCAATCGTCCAACCGGACATATTGAAACTGAGCGCGTCGGACTTTGCATTATTCGTCGAGTAGGTAATTCTGGCGTCCAGCTGCAGCCGGTCTTCGGAAACATCGACGACGTAGGTCGTATCAAACGCGACGGGCGTTTGCTTGGGGCGTAAATCGAGTTTTAGTGCGTACGGTTGTCGGTCGTACAGAAATCTCGCCGCCACCGGTTGCTGTCGTGCAGGATCTTCCGGCACTGCGACACGTTGGACGAATTGACCGGGATACCAACTCGGCAACCAACTGCCATCCAGCATCACATCGACCGACCCCCACTCGCGAACCGCGTTTTGGACGCTAAATCCCGCCAGCTGAACGGTGCGAAGTTGCGTCTCAACTTTGATCGGCAGATACGAAGCCTCCAGGTGTACTTCGATAAGACCGCGGGTTGGGCCAGCGAGTCGTTTGATCGAAACCTGTTGCGGAGCACTCTCGTTGTCAGATGGCAGTTTTTCGATCTGAAAGTCAGGGTCACTTTGCGACGTCAATTCCATCCCGACGGGTAATCGGACGGTAAAGGAATCAATCGCTTCAGCCCGGCTGCGCACCTTCAGCTGAGCTTCGCTCCAGATATGGTTTCCGTGTACATGGACCGTCGTGGCACTAGTCGCTTCCAAAGCGTGCGGCACGACCTGATTATGTTGCTGCCACGCCAAGTCCAATTCGCCGCCGCCATTTTCAACGGTAATGACCGATGTCAGACCTTCCGTTTTCACCGAAACGTTGCTCCGCCCACTCGGGCTAGACGCCTCGATCATCCCGCCATCTACAGTTAACTTCATCGTTGTGGCCATGTTCGGCAACATGAGACTGAACGATTCTTGCGTTCCAATCCGTCGAACGGGCACTTTGATGGGTACACGAATCGTGTGAGTGCTGTCGGGTTTCGCACGCAACCAGCACACATAGGACTCCGCGTCGCGTGTCACATAGATCTCGCCTTCTTCGTCATGCTCGATGGCCCCGACGTCGAGAAAGGAGCCGTCGAGCCGCAATGGGATGGCGGTCCACGTTTCTCCCTCGACGCTTGCACGGGGCGTCAGACGAATTCGAAACGTGACTTTCAAGCCCGCAACTTGCAGCTCCGTATCAACTCGTCCGTCGAGTTCAATCCTGCCGGTGAAAATCACCTGCGGCAGGGCTGCTTGCTGTTCTTTAAGGCGATTCTGGAGTGCTAGTAACTCGAGGAACTTTTCCAGCGTAAATCCGGGAACGGCTACCAAGTTCCCATTCTCATCTTCGAGTCGAAACTTCAGGTCTGATCCACGAATCAGATCGCCCGATTCAGCACGAGGCGACGCTGGCGTTTCACGGGGGACCGGCTGGGCGCAAACAGAGGCAGCCGCCAACAAGACGCTGGCGAAGAGCATTGACAAAAGTAGGACGAGACGAGGTTGCACAGTTAGGCACTTCATCCGGGCGCGAAGAAAACATCCCAAGTCCAGCAGAGAAGAATGCATTTACCAGTGTACTCGCGATGCCGAGCAGATTAAAGCATTGAACGCATAGTTTGCTCACAAATTCAACAAGACTTGGTTCCAGCAGACGTGCAGCCAGTCCCCCGATTCAGTGTGACAATGAGTTCCGCGTGCAACGCCGCTGTCGCTGCCGCCGCGAACTGTGGACGCAATAGCTCGAAAGGCTCGCCTTCAACCCCGGTCAGGAAACCACCAGCCTCTTGGACCAACAGTACTCCGGCGGCAACATCCCAGACTTTCACGCTCGTCGCCCAATACGCGTCGAGACGCCCCGCCGCGAGATAGGCGAGATTCAACGCAGCCGAGCCTAAGCGACGTAATGCTTGGCACTCAACGAGAACATTCAAAAAACGGTCGATCTCTGGCGAATCGCGAGACACTCCGGTCGAGAGGCTCGCCACCACCAGGGCCGTTCGCAGCGAATCGCAAGCACTCACCGATATCCGTTCGCCATTCAAAAACGCCCCTTCTCCTCGCACCGCCGAATAACACTCATTCGCGATTGGGTCGTAGACAACGCCTGCCTGAACTTGGCCACAGTGTTCGAGAGCTACGGAGACGGAGAAGGCGGGCAGCCGATGAACATAATTCACCGTTCCATCGAGTGGATCGACGATCCAACGAAAATCGGACTTGCGATCTTCGTGATTTCCCGTTTCATCTTCTTCGCCGAGGAAGTCGTGATCGGGAAACGCTTCGTGAATGATCTCGTAAATAGCGTCCTGAGACGCAAGGTCGGCCTCACTTACCAAGTCCTTGGGTGCTTTTTCGCGGGGATGAATGCGGCCCTGCCAATCGAGTAGCACTTGTCCCCCTTTGCGGGCAGACCGTTCACAAACCGTGATATAGTCACGCATTAGGCTGTTCCGATCGCGTCGATTTGAGCTGGGCGTTACGAATTGTTTGGGGTCGATCTCGGGCTGATCCTTTTAGAAGTCCCCATTTTTCGGCAGAAAGTATGGACACGTCAACCAATCATGTTATCATCGATAGAAGTATTTAGCCCCCAACGAGAGGTCGCGCCGCAAATCGGACCTGCCTATTAGGTTTGTTTTATTTCTACCTAGTTGGCGATTCGGCCTCTTCTCTGTTCCGGCCCCGCCGTTTCGTTTTACGTGACGGCGGGGTTTTTTCGTACCAAAATTCCAACCAGCCAGCACGGAGCACTTCGGCATGTGGCAACTCGACGGAAGCAAGGCACGTCTCGAAACATCACGCCTAACTTGCGAATTGGATCTCGCTTGGCCAGGGCGTGGATTGACGAAATTGGCGGGCAGTCTCGTGGCGGGCAGTCTCGATCCATCGAATGCGTTTTCCGCAGAGGGCGCGGCGATCATGCAATTGACGCTGCCTGGTAATGCGACGCTGCTCACCGATGCTTATGTTCGTGGCAACGATCTCGTCGCGACGTATGACGAGTCGGCAGATCTCCCCTGTCGCACGCAAGTATACTGGCGCATCGAGAACGAGTCGGATTTTTTAGGTATCCAGTTGATCGTGTCCGTGCAGACATCGCTGCTCGATGCGGCTCCCAGCCTTACGGTCGCCAGCCAAGTTGCTGGTTCAGTTCGCTTGGTCGAAGAAGGCGTCGCCCTCATGTCGCTGCTAGATCCGAACGTTTCTTACGTCGAAGTCACGGACGGATCGAATGTTGAATCCACAATTATTCAGAATAACTCACAGATCACGAACAAGTTGTTTCCGGGTTCGTTGGAAAAGGGCGTCATTCGACGAGCGAGAATTCTCGGCTGTTTTTTATCCGCGTCTTCTGCGGAACAAACAGCGAGAACACTTCACGAGCGCTTCGTCCGCTCCGCGCCACCGCTCACGACTTAACAGTATGTGTCAGGCAAGTAGTGGCTGAACCACTTTCCCGCCCTGATCGGTCAGCCGGACTTCCAAGCCTTTGAATCTGTGCGAGAAGCGCAAGTGATCAAAGCCGAACAGGTGCAGTATCGTGGCGTGAAAGTCGTTGATGTGAACCGGATCTTTCACGGGCGACCAGCCGATCTCGTCGGTTTCGCCGTAGACCTGCCCGCCCTTAATTCCACCGCCAGCCAGCAGCACGCTAAAGGCAGCTGGATGGTGGTCGCGGCCCACGACCGCAGCCTGATTACCAGCGCGGTTCTCCCACAGCGGCGTCCTGCCGAATTCACCTGCAAACACGATCAGCGTCGAGTCGAGCAATCCACGTTGCTTGAGATCCTTGATCAAGGCCGCGATCGGCTGATCGGCCATACCGGCGTTGTATCCCAGCTCTTCATCGATGTTGCTATGATGATCCCACGAAGCATGCACGAGCGTCACGAATCGAACGCCGCGCTCAATCATCCGTCGGGCGAGGACACAGTTTGTCGCGAATTGCTGATAGACATGGGGACCGCCGCCGCGAAAGTCGAACTTCGCGGGTTCTTTGCGAGTCACGCCATACGCATCGAGCGTCGCGGGAGTCTCGTCGGACAGATCGATTAACTCGGGTGCCGCAGCCTGCATTCGAAACGCGAGTTCGTAAGACGCGATGCGGCTGGCGATCTGTGGATCTTGAACCAGGTCGAAGCGTCGGCGGTTGAGCTTGCTGAGCGTCTCCAATCCCTGTTGCTGCACGTCGCGGTCGATTCCAGGCGGATTGTTCAAGTTCAAAACGGGTTCGCCCTCGCTCCGAAACACGACGCCTTCATAGGTCGAAGGCAAGAACCCGCTCGACCAATTGGAAACGCCACCGCTGCTGCCTCGCCCCGCAGTTAGCACCACATAGCCCGGCAAATCATCCGATTCGCTGCCAAGCCCATAGTTCAACCACGAACCCATGCTGGGACGCCCGAATCGCGGCACACCGCTGCACAACATCAGCTGGGCCGGGTGATGGTTGAAGGCGTCGGTATGCATGGACCGCACCAAACACAAGTCATCGGCACAAGACCCCAGGTGAGGCAGAAAGTCCGACAGTTCCATCCCGCACTCGCCGTGCTTCGTGAATTCTCTGGCGCTGCCCGCGAGAACGGCGGTTTCTTTCTTCACAAAGGCAAAGCGAACATTCTCGATCAACGAGGCCGGTGGCTTCTCGCCATGCAACTCGCGGAGCTTGGGTTTGGGATCGAACAAGTCGAGGTGGCTGGGCGCTCCTGCCGGCAAGATGAAGATGCACTGCTTGGCCTTGGCCGGGAGCGGTGACGGCTTGGGAGCCAGCGGGTTGACGGACGACTCGTCGCCCAGCAACCGATCTTGCTGCAACAGCGACGCCAGTGCCGCAGCCCCGAGGCCCGAAGCACTGGACGTCAAAAAATGCCGGCGTGTTTGAGCCCACATCGCTTCGTCGAATCGCATCTGTTAGTTCCTCGAAAATGTAGGCCGGACCAAGGCTTTGCGCAGCTCCGGCATCCGCTCAACAACTGCCGGAACCGCGCAAAGCCTTGGTCCGGCCTACTTATTATTCCCGCGTAATGAACTCGTCGAGGTTGATCAACGTGCGCGTCACCACAATCCAGGCGGCAAGCTCTTCGGGCGAACTTCCATCAGGCACAACGTGTTTGCCGACGATCTGTTTCGTCGCCTCGAGATCGGCTTCCGCTCGTTGCTGCTGGGCCAACCGCAGAGCAATCACGTCCTCCAACTCGCCGTCTGTCGGGCGACGCGACAGGCAAAGCATGAACGCATACTGCGCTCGTTCTCCCATCGTTTGAGTCTTGTCACTGCTCGGCGATACTTCGGTCACCACGCGCGAGCCGAAGGCTTGCGCACACTCGTAGAACGCCGGATCGTTCCATAACGTCAACGCCTGCAGTGGCGTGTTACTCAAGCTCCGTTGCGTGCAACATTCGGTCGAATCGGGTGAATCGAATGTCATCAACATCGGATAAGGTGACGTTCGTTGGAAGAAGGTGTACAGCCCGCGACGATAGGCGTCGCCGCCTTTGCTGACTTGCCACTTGGCACTGTTGGCATACGTCAAGCTTGAGTATTCCTCGGGCTGAGGCGGGCGCACGCTGGGACCGCCGATTCGCGAGTCGAGCAGTCCACTGGCCGCGAGCGCGATGTCTCGAATCGTTTCTGCTTCCACGCGGCGTCGCTGCTGACGAGCAAGCAGCGCGTTGTACGGATCGCGTTCTGCCAACTCCGGCCGAAACTCGGCGGACTGCCGGTAGGTCGCCGAGTTGACGATCAATCGCTGCAACTGCTTCAAGCTCCAACCTTGTCGTTGAAACTCGCTGGCGAGCCAATCCAACAAGTCGGGATGCGAAGGTTTCTCGCCTTGCGTGCCGAAATCATCGACCGTGGTAACGATGCCGCGTCCGAAGATCCGCTGCCAGACGCGATTCACCGTCACGCGTGCGGTCAACGGATTGTCGGCGGCAAACAACCAGCGTGCAAAATCCAAACGATCGAGCTTCGCCTCGTCGGCAGCAAGCCCCGGCAAGACCGAAGGCGTTAGTGCAATGACCGGTTCACCCTGGTTGAGAAAATCACCGCGAATGTGAATCTTCGCTTGCCTCGGCTGTGAGACTTGAACAACTGCTTGAGCCTTCACATCCGAAGCAGCGGGTGCTTGCTTGGCATGATCCGCGACGATCTTGTTCAAACGAGCCAATTCAACATCGACGGTGCGGAAGTACGCGGCAACCTGTCTCTGTTCGTCCGCGTTTCGCTCCGTCGCGGGCTTCGCCAATGCCTTGGCAACATCGCCCGGCATTCCCTCCAGCGTCGCCGGAAGATTCCCCGAGGTGAACGACAGTCGGAAGCGACCCAGATTGTGCGAGTTGCCTCGATTGTAAGTCTGATCCAAAACAAACGTCAGCTTCGTGCCGCCCGCAAAGCCCACCGCTTCTTTCGCTTCGAACACGGCCACGTGGCGTTTGCCGAATTCTGGACTGACCGCCCAGCCGTCCGTCGGTTCGTCGTTGATGGCCTTCTCGACTTGCCAATCGCCTTGCGAGAAATCGGCTTTCGCGGCTGTTAGCTCGATCGCCTTCGGCGTTTCCTCGCCGTTGGTCGGCGACGCGGTGACGCTGAACGTCGTCAGCACAAAGTTCCCATTGTCCGCTCTGCCGGGCCCTTCCTTGACGAGGCTCTTATCGGGCAACACTTCCAACCGCACGGCCGAGACTCGTTCGGCATCGATTATGGCTTCAACGGTGTAAACATCGGAGACTTCATTCTTTCCAGTGGCGAGCCAGGAAGAGTCGTCTTGGCGCTGAAACGTTGCCCCGTGTTTTGAAGTAACTGCCTTCGGCTCGATCGTCTGCCACACGACCGCTTTATCCAAGGCCGTAGTTTCCCACTTCGCTTGGGCCCTCGCTAGTTGATTCGCCTCGTAATCTTTCACTTTCGCGATCAGCGTCGCATGTGCCGCGTCGTAAGCGTCTTTTGCCAATCGGATTCGTTCTTGATCTGCAGGCAGCGGTGCGTCGATATCTGATTCGTCGATGTCGTTAAAGAACGCGTAGAGCTGATAGTATTCGCGTTGCGTGAGCGGATCGTACTTGTGAGAGTGGCATTGAGCACAACCGACTGTGAGTCCCAGCCAAATCTCGCCGACCGTGTTGGTTCGATCGACGGTCTTCTTGACTCGATCCTCTTCCTGGTCCGCTCCTCCTTCGGTGTTGTGCAAGGTGTTGCGATGGAAGCCGCTGGCGACTCGCTGTTCGAGCGTTGCGTCAGGAAGCATGTCGCCCGCGATCTGCTCGATACTGAACTGGTCGTACGGCAAATCGGCATTCAACGCATCGATCACCCAGTTGCGATAACGCCAGGCGTAAGGCCGAGCCCGATCCTTCTCATAACCATCGCTATCCGCATATCGTGCCAGGTCGAGCCAATGTCGCCCCCAACGTTCCCCGTAATGCGGAGACGATAAAACGCGATCGACCATCCGTTCGTACGCGTCGGCATTCGAATCCTGTAAGAACGCATCGAGTTCCTGAGGCGACGGCGGCAATCCCAACAAGTCAAGATAAACTCGACGCATCAATGTTTCACGCGACGCTTCTGGCGACGGTCGAATGCCTTCGGCTTCAAGGCGTTTCAATACGAACGCATCGATCGGAGTTTTGATCCAAGCGAGATCGCTTGGTGTCGGCAGCGAGGGATGAGCGATCGGCCGAAACGACCAATGAGCCGACCCGCCGGAGGCAACGTCCGCGCTGTCCGGCCAATCCGCGCCTTGATCGATCCAAGCTCGCAGCACCGCGATCTGTTCCGACGTCAACGGAGTCCCCTCCCCTTCCGGCGGCATGATGCCTGTGTCTTTGTCCAACCCAGCAACTAATGTGATCAGACGGCTCTTCGCGCTATCGCCGGGGATGATGCTCTTACCGCCGTCGCCGCCGTCTAACGCTCGCGCCTTCACATCAAGTCGAAGCCCTGCTTCTTGCTCTTCCGCTCCGTGGCACGAGTAGCAAGTTTTACGAAGGATCGGTTGAATGTCCGCGACAAAGTCGACTTGGCGATCGACCGCGTCGGGCAGCGGCTGGGCGTCATCCGCTTGTAGAGCAGCGTGCGTAACGAGTATGAACACGAACGCGACTGGCAACACCGATCGCATACAAGGAACTCCGTTCTCTGGACTTCAGGGCGGGAATATTTTCGCGGTCAATCTTTCCGCGAGGGCGGGACGCCTCCATTTAACCAGACCGATCGAGAAGGGTCAAATCGAGAACGTATCGGGGCGTGGGGGCAGAGTGAGGAGGCGCGAGTGATTGTGGGATGCTGGTTGCGGCCTCAAGGTAGCGCGAGATGTTCTCATCGTCTGGCAACTCCCGCGTTAAAGGCAGCTTGGCGATGTAGCCGAAGAACCAGAAGTAGAAATCACGGTGACGGGAGCCGGGCATGGCGACGCCGACAACCAACGGTATTGTTGGAGACGCATCAAAGCGCTGCATGAACTCGTGGCTTGGTGAAACATCGTCTGGGAAATCCATACCGATCTCACGACAGGCTCGGTGAAACACTTGGCCCACTCCTCTATCCTTCGTCGGTCCCCAGCATGCCGCGTAGCAGCACACCAGTGTCACCACGACCACCATCGTCCTGGCCGAGAACCTGGGCCGCCACCGCTTGGCCTTGTCGTGCTGGGAGGTCATTGGCTACGTCATCCCGCAGGGAACAGCTTGAAGATTAGGAGTGCCATGGACAGTAACAGAAATAGTAGTCCACCTCCGCCCAAACAAAACTCCGGCTGGCTAAGCCACCAGGGCCACCGTCGTCTCGTTTTGTCTCGCTCGTCGGGCATGGGGGTATTGTAACAGCACGAAGGCAGCCCCACGATGTTAGTTGCATTTTGCGAGGAGATCCGGCATGCCATTGGGAATCAAGCCGACCGTCGACTTTGCGTTCAAAAAGATCTTCGGCAGTCCGGAGAGCGCCGACGCTTTGATCGGATTGCTGAACGCGATCCTCGCACTGCCCCGTCCGATCACACAAGTCGACGTCCGCAATCCGTTCAACTATCAGGAGTTTGCGGAAGACAAGTTGATTGTATTGGACATTCGGGCGTTAGATTCGACGGGCCGCTGGCTGAACATCGAGATGCAGGTTTCGATCGCAAGCGGGTTACTCCAGCGGCTGGCGTACTACGCTTGCAGCCTGTACGTCGATCAGTTGAAGTCCGGCAAAAACTATGTGTCGTTACAGCCCGCGATTTCCATTTGTCTCTTAAGTGCCGTGCTGTTTCACGACACCGCCACAGCCCACCACCGGTTTCGGATGTGCGATCCTGACCAGGGCAAAGAGTTGCCGAACGCGGTTGAAGTACACACCGTCGAGCTAACGAAGTATACTTTGGGGGAGGATACGATCGGTCAAGCCAGTAAGATCGAGCAATGGGCGTTCTTCCTGTTGTTTGCTGATCAGTACGAGCCACGGCGATTACGCGAGTTGCTTCCCGAAGTCGAGTTTCAGGAAGCGATCACGATCGTCGAACAGATTGCATGTAAAACCGAGGACCGAACCATGTACGATCAACGCGAGAAAGCTGAACGGGACCATCAATGGCGACTAGAGGGTGCCCTCAATGCGGGGCTCGAGCAGGGGCGCGAGCAGGGGCGCGTGCAGGGGCTCGAGCAAGGACGCGTGCAAGGGCTTGAGCAAGGACGTGAAGAAGGCCGTCGGCAAGGTGTCGTCGCCGGGAAGATTCAAGTTATGCAGCAACTGCTGGGTGAACCGGAGAGGTCATTGGACGATCTACTACAACAGCCTTTGCAGGAACTCACTCGTTTGTTGGCCGAATTGCAAGAACGACTACGCGTACGTGGTGGCTGACGTAATGTACGAAGCGAGGGCGGCGACAATACGAATGCGCCGGCTGAATTGGACAACGCCATAACGTTGGTCGCTTTGACATGCCTTGCCGAACAGAGCAACTCGGCAATAATCTTCTGTTCAGAAAGTCCTCTTGCCAAAAAGTGAACCCAGGTACAAAAGATCCGTGCATCGAAAAGCCCTCGAACCAATTCGACAAGCTGCTCAGCGAGAGCACGAAAAGTCATTGACGCAAACCGTACGAGTTTCGTCGGGCGACGCAGTTCCGCCCGGCTATCGCCGTTTTCCCGTGAAGAGCCCGGCGATCTATGCCAAAGTGCAGGTGTTATCGAGCAAACTCGGAGTGCCGGTGTTTATTGAGACAAGCGGCGTGGCACCAGAACAACGAACGGCTTATTGGGTTCACGAAGACATTCTTCCCCGGCTGGCGCGGTGGCTGCGTATTCGCATCTTTCCGATCAGCGACATCGTCGACTGCGATCGCTGACTCGCGCATGCCTCCCTGGCTAACACAATCCGCGAAACCTATCCGTCCGGATCATCCAGAAGTGTTTGCAAACGCTCGCCCAGCGAGGGCTCGAAACGAG
This sequence comes from Planctomycetota bacterium, assembly GCA_963204995.1. Taxonomy (GTDB): domain Bacteria; phylum Planctomycetota; class Planctomycetia; order Pirellulales; family Pirellulaceae. The sequence goes on from CAUJKL010000933.1 coordinate 29,588, forward strand.
CAGGCCAACTCGCGTCGATCAAGCCGACACCGATCATGTCTTGCAAATGCGTTTGGTCCTTTCGTCGATAGCTATTCAGCTTCATGCCAACAAGCTCTTGCAGGTCGACAATCCGCTTGCCGTCGATCATGGTCGATTGCTCGATCTGAGGTGTTGGAGTCGCGTAGCTATCCTTCACCTTTTGTCCTGCTCGTAGAATGTGGACACCCTGACTCGGTTTGCCATCCGGGCCGTCCAGGAAGACCGTGACATCCATCACCTTATCGCGGTGGAAACCGACGGCTTGCATTGCTTCGGTGGCACGATCCAAGTCTTCGTCGCGCAACAAGATGTCGACGTCTCTTGTATTCCGTACCGCCCCATCGTCCTTCGTCGCGACCCAAGCTGCGACGGCGTTGCCGCCAATCACGGCATAAGGGATCCCGGCCCCCTCCAGTGCTCGACACGTACGCTCCAGTCGCTCACGAACTTTTTCCACGGCACCAAACATCCTGTCAAAGACGAACGGTTCCTGCTCGCGAACCAGGGTTTGTAATTGCTCCGGTGTCATGAAGCTCAGTGTACTAGTCGAGCTGTTCAATTCCTAGAGCGAGATTACGCCCACAGCATTTCCAACTCGATCCATTCGCCCGCCGACAGCTCCAGTTGGACTCGGTCTTCGTTCAGCTGGCATTCGCCACGTGATTCACCTTTGAAATCCAACCTGCGTGCCGAACGCACGGGACGGAACGCACTCAATCTCGCGCGAGCTGCCCGACCGCTGGTCTCCAGCAAGCGAACACGCACTCCAACGATCGCGTCGCCCTCGGCGACAGGTTCCCAATGCGTAGCGACGACGCTTCGTGCGTCGATGTGGAACAGCCAGCTCGAATCGCCGGACTTCGGTGCGGATGCGGTTTGATAGGTGACGGTCGCTGGGGCGAGTAGTCCGAGTGCTTCGTTGTGCGGCTGTGGCAAGTCGACACCGAGCCCCAAGTGAAACTTCTTCTGCCGTTCTCCGCGAACCGACAAGATCGTATCGAGCATGCGATCGCCAATCCGTTTGTGATAGGGCAAGCCCCCGGTCAAGATTGTTGTTTGCATCTCGCCGGAGTCGATCGCGATGTAGAGCGGTGCTTCCAGCTTTTTCCGGTTGGCCTTCTGCCGCGTTTGATTCACGCCGCGAAACAACTCGGCCGTTTCGTCGGCCCAGGCGAAGCGGCACGCATAATAAGCGTTCCAAGGATCTGCCGCCGGAACGATGGTCGGGTCTAGTTCGATCTCTAGATGCAAGACGCGAGTTCCACGCCACAGTCGGAATGTTTGACGATACGTCGCTTGTAGTTTTCCTTCGCGGTCTAACAAGCGTCCAGAAACAATGATTTCTCCGTAGGCCGTCGTCGCGGCAGACACTTCGACGGAGTCAGCCGCCATGACGGAATACGCCGCACTGTCGTCGGGATCCTGCCAGGCCTGGCCCACCTTGCCGCGAGAACTTCCCGCACGTAATGCTAATTGTTGAGAGAGGCGATTGCCGCGTTTGCCGTAGTCCTTTAACGATTGCATCGCGCCGGTGGTCGGGTTGATCGTGGCTTCGAGGAATTCGTTGCGAATGACGACCAGGTTCTCGCGATCGCGGAGATCTTCAGCTAACAGAGGCGATGGGCGTTGCTTGGTCGGCGAACTTGCGGGAGTCACCCACACGAAACCCATCGGCGGCACGTCGACGACGACGTGCTTCGTCGTTGCCGATTCTGCGGCTGCGTAGATCGGCTTCTCGACTTTTGGCAGAGCCGTCAGTTGAGGCATCTCAAGGCCGATGCGGCGTACGAACGAAAATGGGTTCAGTACGAGGTAGCCCGACTCTTTCGCGCCTTCGCTGGGCGGGATGCAAGCGGCAAATGCTGCCGTCGCTGCGGCGATTCGCTCGGACAATTGTTTGTCCACATCGGTTGCGTCCGGATCATCGGCAGTACAGTCGACCGCGAGCCTCGCATCATCAGCGGCCACGGGCGACGGAGTTCCTCGGACCAACGTGGCCAGCGTGGAAAGCGAGTCTGCAACGCCCAACGCCGTATTCCGAACCCAGTAGCGTTGGATCGTGGAAAGCGGATCGGCTTCCGCGCGAATGATCGACTGCTTCAAATAGGGTGAGCGATATTGATCCGCCTCGAATCGATCGAGGTGACCGGGCATGTACGTGTCGCGAAAGTAGTCGGCGACCGTCACGAACTTGCCGAGCGCCGAACCATACTTGGCGCAGCGACGCAGGTCCTCGTACCACACACTCGCGTGCCCTGGCCAATGCGCGAAGATGAGTGTCGCGACGTGATCCGTGTCCATCGACTCGCCGAGCTTCGTAGCCAAATTGAGGAACGTCTCGGGCTTACTGGCGTCCAGCGGCGCGCGAGCGATCGCGTCGATGGCGGATCCGTCCGTTCCTTCCCAGCGAGTCTTGATCTGTGTGCCCAGCGGAAAGCGACCGTCATCCATCGTGGCGTGCAACGAACCCGTGAATCCAAGTTTCTCGATGACTTGCGGCAGAAGTGGCGTCAATCCGAAACGCCGCCGACCATAGATGACTACAGATTGGCCGAGTGACGATTGCCAAGTGTTTAATCCCCGTCGCAGTTCGGCCAGCACCGTCTCACACGAAAGCAGCGGCAAGCGTCTTTCGACATGTTCGCCGCCGATCAGTCCGACCGTGCCATCCGCTACTGCCATCGCAAGTGTCGCATGCGTTTCGGGAGCCTCCTCGGCGAGATGACAACAGATTTCGCCAGTCGCTAACAGGTTGATGGGCACACCTTGCGCGAGTTCATTTCGCAGTGACTCCCCGAGCGTTTTCTCCGTGACCATCGTCAGATCAATCAGGAACGCATCGACCGAGTAGTAATGATCGCGTTCCGCGCCGAGCAGATTGAAGCAGGCGGTAAGTTTATCGTTGGCAAGTTGAGTGTCTCCGCTGGCTGCCGCCACTGCCCCGGTGACTAACTGGCTGTTGAAATGCACTTCGTCCAAGTTGCTGGAGTAACGCATTTGGCGAGTGAGTAGCTGGGCTTGCAGGAAGCAATAGCCCAACGCCAGAAAATCGCTGACAAGGGATTCGTCGATATCTTTTGCAAGTTCGTCCGCGTGATCGAACGCTTGCCGAATGATCTCTTGGCGATCTTGCAAGCGGCGAACGAGGCACGCGCCAGACTCCTTCGCTCGATCGGCGAAGCCGGTTGGGAGCTGATCGCTGCTGACCGAAGGAACCAAAATCAAACGATTGCTTAATTCTTCCGGTGGGTCGTCAATCCGATACCACGAGGGAGCGGTCGCTGCGCTGGCGATCAAAGCCGGGTGCCACAAGGCCGTCCAATTCGCGAGCAGCCCCTCGGCCTCCTCACCGTGATGGTGCTGAGGAAAGTCTTCGAGGCTGTGACAAGGCAGCAGAATTATCAGTTCCTGGAACTTCATAGGATCGTTCGCCTAAGGCTTCCGGTCGGTAAGGTGGGTTCTGACGAGGCGTGGGCAGCGCCAGTTTCGTCGGCGGCTTGCCGCAGTTATAAGTATCATTCAGCACGACATAAGGATTCAGTTCCCACAATAACGATGGTGGCGAGTCGAGTCGAGCGCCCTCGGATTTGCTATATCAAGGGCTAAGTCGGTGCCAGATGGAGGTTTCGGGAGACGATATCACGGCAAGATGACGATAGAAATAGTTGACAATTGCTACGCCGCGTCAGTAAAGTAGTAATGGAACAGGGGATAGCGGCTTTTCTGTCTAGAACTCGTCAACGTGAATTCAATCTCGCTTAACTCGCGAAGCCGCTGGTTGTCCAAGACCACGTCATCCCCTCAGGATCGGCGTGGTTGTTCGTTTGTGGAGTGAAACATGGCGAAGCAAATCAAACGCTGCTGGGGAATCGACATTGGACAATGCGCCATTAAAGCGCTTCGCTGCACACTGGAAGGCGATCAGATTGTCGCCGACGCGTTCGACTATATCGAGTATCCGAAGATTCTGAGCCAGCCGGAAGCCGAACCGGAGCTACTCATCAAGGAAGCACTCGAAACATTCTTGTCACGCAACGAGATTTCGCGACTTAACGACAAAGTCGCGATTTCCGTTCCCGGTCAAAGCGGCCTCGCAAAGTTCTTCAAGCCGCCTCCGGTCGACGTGAAACGCTTGCCGGACATCTGCCGCTTTGAAGCCAAGCAACAGATTCCGTTCCCGCTCGAGGAAGTTATCTGGGACTTCCAACAACTTGCGGGCGGGCAAGTGATCGATGGCTTTGCAATCGATACGGAAGTGGGCCTGTTCGCGATGAAACGCGAGCAAGTGCATCGCGCACTGCGGCCCTTCGAGACCGCTGACATTCAGTTAGACATGGTCCAGCTGGCTCCGATTGCCATCTATAACTTCGTCTCGCACGACATCCTGACTGATGGTCCTGACGAGGATATGTTTGACCCCGACGACCCGCCGGAGTCGATCGTCGTGCTCGCCATGGGAACCGATGCCACCGACTTAGTGGTGACCAACGGTTTTCGTATGTGGCAGCGCAGTATTCCGCTAGGCGGCAACCACTTCACCAAGCAGTTGACTAAGGAATTGAAGCTGACTTTCGCGAAGGCAGAGCATCTAAAACGCAACGCGCGACAAGCCGAAGACCCAAAGACTGTCTTCCAGGCGATGCGACCGATCTTTAATGATCTCGTCACGGAAGTACAGCGATCGATTGGCTTCTTTCAGGGCATCGATCGCAAGGCGAAGATTCGGGGCGTTGTGCTGCTTGGCAATACCGTCAAACTGCCTGGTTTACAGCAGTACATCTCGAAGAATCTCGGCTACGACGTACTTGAATTTGATTCGTTTAAGGAGCTGTCTGGCGCGTCGGTGATCGGTTCACCTCAGTTCTCCGAGAACGTGCTGGCCTACGGCGTGAGCTACGGCCTCTGTCTGCAAGGGCTCGGTAAATCACGCCTTTCGACCAGCCTCTTGCCTCGCGAGATCCTGACCAAGCGTGCAATCAAGGCAAAAAAGCCGTGGGCGGTCGCTTCGGTCGGGGCGTTGCTGCTGGCTTGCTCCTTCAATTTCTTCTTCCATTACAACATCGTGTCGAAGGTCAAGGCCGATTATCAACAAGGTGGCGTGGCGTGGAGTCAGGGCGAGTCGAAGATCACTCAGGTCAAGCAAACGAGTGATGGCTATGTAAGTGAACATGCCGTTAAAGAAGCTCAGCAGGCGTTTGTCCGCGAAATCGGCGAAGAGGTCGTAGGCTCGGGTGACCGGCGTCTGTTGTGGTTAGAGCTGATGACGGCGCTGAACAAATCGCTGCCCTGGCCTAAGGGAGTGCAACCGGGAGAATACGTCGACTACAAGACCTTGCCGATGGATGAACGCCCCGTTCTCTACATCGATTATATCGAGTCGGAATACTTTGCCGATTTAACAACGTGGTACACGGCCCGTGTTGCGAATAGCTATTTCGAGTTGACGAGGCACTTGAAGGCGAATCGCGAAGGTCGACAGCTAGAAGAGACGGAAACCGTTGAGTCGACAGAGAATCTTGACCAACTAGTCGCTGGAGCCGAAGCACTTCCCGGTCCAACAGGAGCTGGCTGGGTGATCGAGCTCAGTGGCCACCACTATTTCAATAAGTCTCGGCAGTTTGGCAGCTTGAACCATATTCGCAATACGATTTTGAGGTTCCTTGAGGAAGGCAGCCTTAACTTGCCCATCAATACCCAAGGTGATCTCAGAACCTTTACGATGAAGGAACTTGGCATCTCGCATCCGATTCTGGCAGCGAACGGAGGCGAGCCTAAACCGGTTCGCGTTCCGAACCCGGACGTCCAAGGCGCGGCAGCGAGCGTGGTGGCAGGCTCAGAGATGTATGGTGCCGGAGGTGGCGAGGGATATGCTGCTCCGGGAGGTGGTTTTGGTGCCCCGATGGCAGCGGGAGCACCAGTTGGTGGCCCCGCCGGCGCACCCGCCAAAGACGACGCAGAGGTGGTCCCTGCTTTTTTCGATGTCAAGGAAACAACATTTACGATCCAATTCTGCTGGACGCCGAAAACGCTGAGTGAACGTCTGGCAGCCCAAGAAGAAGCGGCTCGCCTGAAAGCAGCGGCGGATGCCGAGGCAGCTGCTAATGCACCTCCGGTCACGGCTAACGATGGCGCTACCGAAAACGCAGCGCCAGCAGGTGCCGCACCCGCAGTGGCACCGGAAGGCGCAGCACCGGCGGAGGCTGCGCCGGTAAATCAAGTGCCAGCAGGTGCAGCCGAACCACCGGCAGGGGCAGCAGGTGTAGCCGAACCACCGGCAGGGGCAGCCGAGCCAGTAGGGGCCGTTGAGGCTGGAACATAAGGAACAGAATCGTGGATCAAGTAAAACAAGTACTCGCAGTCTTGAATACGCAGAAATTCTGGGTCACCTGCGGATTTTTGACCCTGCTGCCGGTCGGCATTTGGTTTGTCGCCAAGTCTGCGCTCGACAAAGAATTCGAAGCGCGCAAGACCGCGATTACTACGGCCTATACGACGGCAAAAAACATTGAGGGCATTCCTGATCACCCCAATCCGATTTCAGCGAAAGGGATGGACGAGAATCTCGGCAAGCTAAAAAAGAGCGTTTTTGATGCGTGGCAGGCACAGTACGAAGAGCAAAAACAGATTCTCGTCTGGCCCAAGGAGTTGCGACGCGATTTTATAGCCATGGTCGATCCGCTACGACCAATCGAGGAGAAAGTGACGTTTCCCACGCCTGCCGTTTATGAACTCCGACCTGAAATGCGCGAAGAATATCGCGACTACATTAAGGCCGAATTGCCTAAACTCGCGCAGATCATAGGCGCGCAATGGGGCAGCACTGCTCAGGTTGCTCAAGGTGACATGGCGGGAAGCGGAACTGGTGGATACGGTTCAGGCGGCGCGTCTCGTTCGGCCGCTGCGGAGAATGTCATTGTGCAATGGGACGCCAGCGACCAGTCGCGGTTGGTTTCACGCTTTGATTGGTCTCATACCTCCGACAAATTACCTCAAACCTTGGATATTCTTTATGCCCAAGAGGATCTCTGGATCCTGAATGCGGTCATGAACATCATCAAGCGGACGAATCGAGATGCTACAGCGAGCTATGATGCGACAATCAAGGAGCTGAAATACGTACAGTTGGGGCAAGCGGTACGTGGAGCGGTTGGCAAGGTAACACGTTTGACTGGGGCGGCTGCGAGTGGCGGCGACATGGGAGAAGGAGCGATGTACGGCAGCATGATGGACGGCAGCATGATGGACGCTGGCGCGATGGGTGGCGCAGGTGCAGATATGGGAAGTGGTGGCGCTATGGGCATGCCTGGCAGCGAGGGAATGGGTGCAACTGCCAGCAGAGACCCTGCCGATTTACGATACGTGGACAATAACTACGTTCCGCTCCCTGCAACTCGTGTTCGCACCGCGCTCAGCCCTGACGGCAAGAGCCCTGACGACGCCTTTTTGGTGGTGGCGAAGCGAGTGCCGATACGAATCGGCTTAACGATGGATCAACGGCGTATTCATCGCCTAGTGACTGAATGCGGCAACTCGACACTGATGGTGGAAGTTCGCCAAGTTCGTGTCAATCGCCAGTCGCCACCTACAGGCGGGGCTGGAGGTATCGGCTATGGTGGTGAGTCCGGTGGTGGATTTGGCGGTGGGTTCGGAGGTGGCGGCGGATTCGGCGGCGGATTTGGTGGCGGTGGATTTGGGAGTGGCGCTTCGGGTCCGGGAGGCGAAATGGGAGGAATGGGAATGGAAATGGAAATGGGGATGGGAAGCGGGTACGGAGGCGGAGCAGGTGCTACCGCATCGCTGAAGTCGAGCTATGACCTTCCCGTTGAACTCTATGGGATCATCTACATCTACAATCCTGTCGCCGAAAAGAAACTCGGTATCGAACTTAAAGAAGCGGATCCGGATGCCGCTCCGGCGGAGCCAGCGGCCCCCGAACCGGTTGCCGTTGAAAAGGCCGCCCCACAGGATATGGCCATGGCTGTTAATTAGTGCCGAAACGGATTTTACATATCCTGCCTGCTGGCGGAGATGTTATGCTGATGCAAGACGAGATCGACAGGGGATGGATCAAGTTTAGGAGCCAATGTAATGGCAAAATTGAAACTCGATAAAGAATCACTGCAACGCTTTTTTTTCAATCACACCGAAAAAATCGTGCTCGCGGTCGTTATTCTGTTGCTCGGATTGTTTATCTGGAGCGGTTCAAGTCTCGAAGGAATCGGTGCCCAAAATCCGGCGGAACTTGCCAGCAAAGTCGAGGCAGTTGCCAAGAAGATCGAGGCACCAACTTGGGACAATGTCAAAGAGAAATACGTCCCCGTGTTGGACCATGTTGGGCGTAAGCAAATTGGCGATGCCGCAACGTCGGAAAGCTACTATCGACTGGACACACCCTTGATCGGCAGCCCGCCGAACTCCGCAACTCCTCGACAAGATCCAGAAATCTTTGCCGTCACCGACGTCGAGGCGACCGTTGTCACCGCGGCGATCGCGTTCAAAGCCCGACCGGGCTTGATCGACCCCTTTATGGATCTCGCGAATTTCGAACAGGAAAAGATTGAGGCTCCCAAGAAGAAGCCAAAGAAGAGTAAGAAGAACACAGCGGGTGGGAGTTATGGCGAAGAGATGGCGATGATGATGGAAGACGAGGCCATGGCGGGTGCCTCGGGTAGCATGATGAGCGAAGGTATGGGAGCGTACGGCTCAGGAGCGTACGGCGCAGGAGCGATGGGAGGTGTCCCAGCTGGCCCAACCGTCCGGGCAGACGCGAATAAATTCCACGGCTATCAACCCACGGCAACTTCAACCGCCACCGGTTCGTCCGTAATCGGCTATACCAAACACCTCGTTTCGGTGAGAGGGCTCGTGCCCTACCAACAACAATGGGACGAATTCGAACGCGTGTTTGCCGACGCTGCCGGCTATATGCCATCGCGAGACATCCCCAAATACCTCTCGTTTCGGGCCCAGCGTGCGGAAGTCCCAAGCGATCCGAACGAACCCTTGAAATGGGGTTGGATCTCCTGGACAGCCGGGGTTCTTACCGATCTCCCGAAGAAGGGTTGGGCAGGTTTTCCTGGCGAAATCGCCGATTCGAAGTATCTACTCCACGGCGTTTTGACGATGCCCGTGCCGCCGGTAATGATGCGTGACCTCCGACCGTTAGCCCTGCATTCGAAAGTGCCCATGCAACTAGAGGAAAAGGTACAGGCGGTGGCACGAACGGGCCCTGAATTAGTCAACGTCGACGAGGTTGGCGGCGTGGCCGATATCGACGACTTGCCGCCCGTACCGGGAGCCCGCCCAGGAGTTGGAGCGGGCGGTGCAGGTATGTACGGAAGTGACGGCGGCATGTATGGAAGTGGTGGCGGCATGTACGGAAGTGGCGGCGGCATGATGGGGATGACCGGAGAGGGCTACGGGGCAGGAATGGGGGGAATGGGGTACGACATGGGAATGGGTGGCACGGGTTTGCAACAAGTTCGCGGCCCGCAAGCCGAGTTCCTGATGGTCCGTTTCTTTGACGAGATCGCACCCGGCAAGAAGTACGTGTACCGAATTCAAGTTGTGTTAGAGGATCCCAATCATCCTCAATTCCCGCAGCAGGAGCCGCAGAGCCGCATTTTGGCCGACACCGTCCGCACACGGCTCGCCAACGTCGCGGCCGAAGAAGTCAAGCAAACGGCTGCTAAAAAGACGCCCATTCGGCTCTTCTCGTTGACCACGGAGTGGAGTGAACCTACCGCTCCGGTCTTCGTCAAGCCACAGTCGGAAATCTATGCGGGCGGTGTTACGCTGCCGCTCATGCGTGATATTCTGCGTAGCACAGAACCCAATCAACTACAAAAAACTGGGTACACGCTTCCTGCGGACGGCGAGCCGACCGCCCAGGTCATGAACCTATCGTGGAGCTCGAAGTATGCAGTCGACATGCCTGGCATTTTGAAAGCGTCGAGAGGCTCCTTTCTCAACCAATCGATCGAAGCGGATGTTATTGATCCAGTCACGATGGTCTACAAGGTGGTTCCCGATTATAAGCTCTCATCGAACGAGCTCGTTATCGATCTCCGCGGCGGCGAGATCCTTCAACCGGCAGCGGGAGAGGTAAAAGCACTTTTGACGCCCGGTGAAGTCGCCGTCATCGACGCGCGTGGGAATTTCGTCGTTCGCAATGAATTGGACGACTGGCAGGCCTTTGATAAATACGCTCCTCCAGCCCCCCTTGTGGTCGAAGCAGCTCCGACCGCGAGCGACGGATACGGTGGCGAGACCATGGACTACGGGGCCTACGGTGCCGGTCCTAGCGGACCGTAGAGTTGCTAGCCCGCCACGAGAGCCCGCTCGGCGCGCGATCACGAACTTGACCAGCACGCACAGCTCCATTCGTTCATCGAATGGAGTTTTTTTTATTGCACGTCTCAGAAGTGATCTTGACCGTGTTTGCACGGGCGAGTATTTATCCCGCTCTCGTCTACCAAAAAGATACTCCGGTCAGCGGTTGTACACACTCGTGAAATTGTCTCTTCGAGTGGGCGTGACCACTGGTTTCTCGTCACCTACTAAGCAAAGTGCGAATTCTCGCAAGGTCATGGAAAACTGGTCGGACACCTCGCTGATTCACCGTCTAACCCGGACGATGGCAAGACCGGGCGACGGAGACACTAGGATCACAAGCTTCTCGAAGAAGGAGAATCGCGTTGAAAGCGATCTGTAAGGTTTCGTTCGGATGCATCGCCTTGGCGATCACACTGCCACCAGCCGCATTCGCAGAAAGCCATTCCGTGATCACAGCGATCGCCAACGCGAATGCCGCGTTCGGCCAAACCGCTTCCGCCGATGAAGCCGCTCGCCGCCGCGAGGCGGACCAGTGGTTACGGCAAGCACGCCAGGCGCTGGAGGACGGCAAGCCGGATGTCGCCGAGTACTGCGTCGACCGCGCCGAAAAGTTCAACGCCAGTTTTGACTCGGTACTGTCACGATTCGCCGACACACCAGCCAAAGTGCGACGCGACATCGACGCCGCACGCGGTTCTGGTCCCACTCGGCCGCAAGTGCCAAGCCAACAGTTTGCTCCAGGGTCGCCACCCGCCAACGGTTTGTCGACAACTGCAACGGGCAACGCGGCACCCGGAAAGGACCAGGTGCTGAATCAAATGACAAACACTGGCAAGGCACAAGCCAGCGATTACCTTCAACGAGGCCGTCAAGCTCTGCAGCAAGGTGACAAGACGGCAGCCCTGTCGTGGTATCAACGCGCGGTTGCGACAGGTGCTTCGTTCGCGCCAGGCGAGTTCTCTCCCGTCCATTTTGCATCGGAGCTGCAACGGGCCGGAGTTGATATCAGCCGCATCGCGCAGCTCCAACCTGCCCCCGCGTTCGCCACCAATCCAGCGGACTTTGCTCCGCGCGAGCTGGATCGTCTGCCGGCAATTAAGCCAATGCCCTCGAACGCCGATAGCGCTTTCGAAGGAGGCCTTGTCACCAACCCGACACAACTTGCCGGCGGTTCGCAATTCGGCAATGCCGCGCCAGCGAGTCCTCAAAAGTTGGCAGCGATGCGATTACTTGCCCAAGCTCAAGCCGCTTTGGGACGTGGCGATTTGCGTGCGGCCAACGAATTCGCCGAACAAGCCCAAGCGATTCGAGTTCCAGAGCAGGAGTTCTCACAGGGAGAAACGCGACCTTGGGAGTTGCTGCTCCAGATTCGCAGTCAGTTGAATCGTCAGGGAGGTTCCGGTGTCATCCCCGCCGGGAATTTCGAAACGGTTCCTGAGATGGCCAATGGCGGTGCTCAGCCAAATCGTTCGCCGATTAGCCAAGGAATCTACACACCAGAATCAGACTCGACTCGCAATCGTTACGCGCAAGCCGAGATCCCCACGCCTGCTCTTCGTCCTGCCGATAGTTCGGCTGGATTGCAGATCTATCGTGAGGGGTTGCGAGCGTTGGAAGCTCAAGATCGTGATGAAGCCCTACGGTTATTTCGCAATGCGTGGCAGTATCAACAAGAATTCGATCCGCTCACACGACAAGACTTGAAGGACAAGCTCAGCCTGTTGAGCGCGGCTGGAAATCGTCCGCTTCGTGAACCGTCGCCCTTAGAAGAAGTCAACGCACAGCAAGAGTTACTCCGCCAACAACTGTTCCGCGAGATCTCCAACGAAACCAAAGAAGCCGAACAAATGGTGCAATCGGACCCTCGGGGAGCGTTGCAGCGCGTCACGAAACTTCGCGAACGTGTGTCGCAAGCCGAAGTTGATCCAGGTGCGAGACGCCAGCTCCTGACCATCGTCGATCAAGAAGTTGCAAGCATCGAAGCATACATCCGACAGAACGAGGGTGACATCGTTTTGAAGGAGCGAAATCGCCAAGTCGTCGACTCGATCGATCGCGATCGTGCCGCAAAAATCGACGTGCAACAGAAAGTTGCTCAGTTGGTCGAGGAGTTCAATGACTTGCTCGACCAAGAACGACATGCGGAGGCAGAAGTCCGCGCTCGCCAAATCCGCGAACTCGATCCCGAGTCGCCTGTCACACGCTTGGTGACGATGAAGAGCAAGTTCGCCAGTCGTATGCAACGGAACCAATGGATCGCCGACCAGAAGGAAGACGGGTTTGTCAAGAATATGCAAGACACGGACGCGGCTTCGATTGCGACGGTCGGCGACGACCATCCGATCGACTTCGGCGACAAAACTCGTTGGGATCAGCTGTCGCGAACCCGTCTCGAACAACTCGAAATGCAGCAACGACGTCTTTCGCCGGTTGAGATGGAAATTCAAAACACGCTGAAGAAACCTGTTGACGTTAATTTCAACAATCGGCCTTTGAAAGAAGTGCTCGATACCCTCGCCAGCATTTCCGGAGTCAATATCTACGCCGATCCACAAGGGCTCGCGGCAGAGGGAGTTACGAGCGATACGCCCGTAAACATCACGTTGACTCAGGCCATCTCGTTACAAAGTGCCCTGAATCTGATTCTCGAACCGCTGCGTCTGAGCTACGTCATCCAAAACGAAGTGCTTCGGATCACGAGCGAACAACTACGCGACTCGAATGTCAAACCGCAGGTCTACAACGTGGCAGACCTGGTCATTCCGATCCCGAACTTCATTCCCGGCTACAACGTTGGGCTCCCGTCTGCGATCCGAGAAGCTCACACTGCTCTCGGATATGGCGGTGTTGCACCGTCGGTATCAATGGCTCCATTGACGGTGGCGTCCAACGACATGCAAGGCGGTGGTCCAGCGAGCGCTTCGGCACTCGCGCAAATGAGTACCTATGGCGGCCTTCCACAGGGGAGCAGGTCACGCCCTTCGCAACCGTTGGGTTATGGTGCCGGCAGCATGGGCGGAGCCGCATTGGCTGACTTTGATACGCTCATTCAATTGATTACATCAACGATCAAGCCGGACACCTGGGACGAAGTGGGTGGCCCCGGTGCGATCGAGCCGTTTCCCACGAACTTGAGCTTGGTCATTAGTCAGACACAGGATGTTCACGAGCAGATCGCGGACCTCCTCGAACAGCTCCGGCGCTTGCAGGACTTGCAAGTGACGATCGAAGTCCGCTTCATCACTCTGCGTGACGACTTCTTCGAGCGAATTGGCGTCGACTTCGACTTCGATGTCGACGACAACGTCACCACCTTGCCTCCAGACGATTCGGGACCGAGTGTTGCTATCGGCTTGACGCCAACGGGAGTCCCGACGGCCGACTTCGACTATTCGTTCACCCAAGATAGCTTCAGCCTTACCACTCCGGCATTCGGAGGATTTGGAACCGGTGCAGGAGCCGCGAACTTTGGTTTTGCGATCCTGAGCGACATCGAAGCATTTTTCCTCGTCCAAGCGGCCACCGGAAGTAATCGCAGCAATGTGTTGGCTGCCCCGAAGGTCACGCTGTTCAACGGTCAGCAGGCGTCTGTCAGTGACGTTTCGCAACGCCCGTTCGTGACCAGCTTGATCCCGGTCGTCGGCGACTTTGCCGCCGCCCAACAGCCGGTGATCGTAGTCCTCAGCGAAGGGACTTCCCTCGGCGTCCAAGCCGTCGTCTCTTCCGATCGCCGATTTGTCAGACTGACGCTGGTTCCATTCTTCAGCCAGATCGGTGAAGTCGAGGAGTTTACTTTCGACGGAACTACGACGACAAACACGGGCTCGAACGTCGTCGATGCAACCGGCAAACCGACCGGCGACAAAGACAATACGATAACTACGACGCAAGGCACGACAGTTCAGCTGCCCACCTTCTCCTTCACGACCGTATCGACGACCGTGAGTGTACCGGATGGCGGAACGGTTTTGCTGGGCGGCATCAAACGCCTGTCCGAAGAACGCAAGGAACAAGGCGTGCCGATGCTGAACAAGATTCCGTACGTCAACCGGCTGTTCAAGAACGTAGGTATCGGTCGAGCGACAACCAGCCTGATGCTGATGGTGACGCCTCGAATCATCATTCAGGAGGAAGAGGAAGAGAAAATGGGCATCGAGATCATTCCATAAGCTCCACTCACTTGTGTCGAATCGTCACAGCCCGTTGCTCACGCGACGGGCTTTTTTTATGGTGAAGCCTTTATCGCCAAGCTTTTTCCGGGTGACTTGTGAAAGATCGACATATCCTGTTTGTTGGAGGTGTTCTCGGTGGACTCGGCGTTGCACTAGGCGCGTTCGGAGCACACTGGCTTGAAGGAGCCATTAAGCAGTGGGGACTTGAACCGGTCGAAGAGCTCAAACGCCTCAACACATGGGAAGTCGCAGTGCGTTATCAGATGTATCACGCCCTGGCGTTACTGGCACTCGGGTCGCTTGCGACGCGACTTCCTGAACGGAGTAAGGTTTGGTCCGCACGCCTATTCATCGTTGGCACCTGCGTTTTTAGCGGCTGCTTATATGTACTGGTCCTTTCGGGCGTCAAAGTCCTTGGTGCCGTCGTCCCACTTGGTGGAAGCTGTCTCATCGGTGGGTGGCTAGTGCTGGCAATCGCGGCGCTTCGGTGCTCCGACTCGCACTGCTGAAGAACCCGCCGAAGTAACGGAGCCCCTCGAAGTAGTCACATCGTTAGGGCGAGAGGGCGAGAGGTGTTGACCTTCAGGGGTGCCTGAATTAAGTTAAAGTCCATCTTATTTGTTGATTCTTACTAGTAGAGGACTGAACATGAAACGGAAATCGGGATTTACGCTTGTCGAACTCTTGGTGGTCATTGCGATCATCGGAATTTTGGTGGCGCTCTTGTTGCCCGCCGTGCAAGCGGCTCGTGAAGCGGCACGCCGTATGAGTTGTAGCAACAACCTAAAGCAGCTTGCCTTGTCGTTTCATAATTACCACGACACCTATAAGAAGTTCCCCGCCTATCAGTACCCGGTTGCCAATACGAACTCTTGGCAAGGCCACGGCCCTTTGACGATGGTTCTCCCTTTTATGGAACAGCAACCGCTCTACGACAAAATTGATTTTACGCGGGCGTGGGACGCGGTTGCGAGCGTGCGGCAAGCAAGTATACCGGCGTTCAATTGTCCTTCGGACTTGGCATTTCCGAACCTTGCCTACGGAGGTACTAACTATGGTGTGCAAGCAGGTTCACGACGAGATGTCTACTCCACTGGCAGTCCGAATGAAGCGAGTGGCGCAATGACTCGCCGACATGATACTCCGATGGCTAACCTCACCGACGGCACCTCAAACGTGATCATGGTGGGAGAGTTCCTGCACGGGGATGATAATGGCGGGCAACGCACGTTGAAGCGCGATGTGACGAATTCTCTGGCAACTGGATGGGATCTGTGGCCGACGCAAACGAACCTTGAAACGTACGGCACCGCCGCTGACGCCAATTCTTATCAGGTGAGTAATGCAGGGCGCGATTGGATGGCGAGTTTTCCGGGTCAAACGGTGTTCACCACCCAAGCACCGCCCAACTGGAAGCATACCTCCGTGTGTGACGGCGGTGGGTTCGGTTACGCGTGCGACCGCAACGGAATCTTTCCTGCACGAAGTTTACATCCCGGCGGCGTACAAATTGGACTAGCGGATGGATCGGTTCGGTTCGCCCCGGAAACGGTCGATTTGTTGACGTGGCAACGTATGGGCGCGCGGGGCGATGGAAACCCTGTCCAGCTACCCTAACGGCGGTTCAGATTTGATGGTTTAGTTCTGGCGGTACATGGCGTCCCCATGTACCGTCAGTTTGTTTCAGAAGGAAATGGAGCTTGAATTTAATGCAACTGGTTAAGTATTGTGCGATCCTAAGCTTGTCTTTTTGTCTCCTCGGTTGCGGAGATGCGACTCCATCAGTGACCGTCGAGCCCCCATCCGCCACGCAGCAAATCAAGGACGCCTTTGATCAAGTGGCAGCCAGTGGCGAGGTAGACAGTGGCCTCGTCACAGCTCGTGAGCAACTGGAAGCTCTTAAGGAAACCGATGCCGCGAAGGCGGCTGAGTTGTTGAAGGATCTGGATGAGCTACAGGCGATGAAAGATGCCACTGCGATCAAGAAGAAGGCATCTGAAATGGCGGCCAAGCTGTAGCCTCGGAGATTTGCGACAGATCGCCATCAGGGAGCATGGCTCCACGGGCGAAAAGTTCGCTGAGGCGTAGAGCAAGATTTCTTCGGTTGTTCGAACCGATCGACCCTGCACGCTGCCACGCCTTAACGCCGGAGAGAACGGATCAGTTCCCGTTCTTCGAAGAAAGGCACGACGGTGTCGAAACGCGGTTCTAAGAGAGTTAGCCAACGACCTCAGAAGGATCAAGCTCGTGTGAATCCTTCGCGCCGCGCGATGCAGTTCGGAACGATCTTGACTGTCGCGATCGTGGCCCTTGGCATGGCTCTGTTGAATTGGCGAACTCCCGGTGCAACACAGGCGATTGGTACGGTCGCTGAAAAGACCGCTGTAGACGTCCAGATGCCTGCCGTCTCGGTCGCGGAAGTTCTCGGCCTGGCGGAACCGCCGCCACCAAGCTTGGCTGCATTACGACTGGAATCCGTTCAGGCTTGCCAGCGTTTGGTCAGCGATGCGCCTGACAAACCTGAGTCGTACGCAGTATTGGCGCTGACGTACATGCGTCTTGGCGACTCCGATTCGGCGAAAAAGACGTGGGAATCGGCCCTCGACATCAACGCTCGATTCGCGCCCGCATACCTGGGAATTGGGACGATCGCGGCCTCACGAGCCGAAGTCCAATCAGCCTGTGAGCACTTGTTTCGAGCATTGAAGGAGAATCCTAATCTAACGGAAGCGTATCCGCTGCTGACCGCTCAGCTACTGGCTTGCAACCGCCTCGACGAAGCACTCGAAGTCGCCAAGCAAGGTCTGAAAAGGTTTCCAGCTTCTAAGGATTGTCACTACTGGTGCGGACAAGTGCATCTCGAACGCCACGAGTATGAAGAGTCGATCGCGTGTCACAAGCGGGCCATCGAACTTGCACCAACCTATGCGAACCCGCACTATTCGCTCGCACTTGCAAATATGCGAGCCGGTTTTCGTGATGAAGCGAAACGGTATCAAGCCAGTTTCTCGGATCTGAGTCGCCAACAAATGCAGGAGGAACGCGAGCAAGGGAGAGCCTACGACGATCTCGATGCTGCCAAACAGTTTCTTGCCGGCGTTTATCGCTCGCTTGGTGACGTTTACTATTTGAAGCTGGATTCGGCCAGAAAGGCCGAAGCCAACTGGCTCCGTGGAACCGCTGTCGACCCGACGAATATCACATGTCGCGAAGCCTTACTCGCGTTGTACGAACAACAAAGTCGACTTTCCATCGCATTGACCATGGCGAACGAATTGGTCGCTGTTGATCCGAACGCGGTTTCCCATCGATTGAAAGTTGGTGACTTACACCAACGGCTCGGACGGATACCAGATGCGATCGCTGCCTACCGCGAGGCGACCCGGCTGACTCCTGCAACTGCCGAGGCCTACACTCGTTTGGTTGCCCTACTCCTAGCTTCGCCCGATTTACACAACGATACGATTGGCTTGGCTGCAACAGCAGTATCTTTGTCGCCTTCGGCTTCGAGCTACCTATTGCTGAGCGCTGTCCTTCAAAAGCACAATGACATCGATGGCGCGACCGCCGCAGTGCGGAATGCGATCGAGCTGGAACCTGATAATCCGCAACTCCAGAATATCTACAAACAGTTAACACAGAGCGGCTCGTGATCGGTATTCGACGACATATGGTTGGCCTCGCGACGCTGGCTTCGTTGCTTCTCGGGGCAGATTGCGTGGTACTTCTCGCACAGTCTGGCATCGAATTACTCGACGTGACGAAGAGGTCCGGCATAACATTTCAGCATTCTGATGGCAGTTATGGGAAGCGGCAAATCATCGAAACTGTCGCCAGTGGGATCGCGACATTCGACTACGATTTGGATGGCGACTTGGACATTTATTTTTTGAGTGGTGCTTCCGCGAGCCAATCGGCTGTGTCCGTCTCTGCGACCAATCGTCTTTACCGAAACGACGGAGCGTGGCGATTCTGTGATGTGACCGATCGGGCTGGCGTGGGAGACTCCGGTCACGGATTGGGTGCCGCGATCGCGGATTTTGATAATGATGGATACCCGGATATCTACCTCGCTAACTTTGGTGAAAACATTTTATTCCGCAATCATGGCGACGGAACTTTCACGAATATCAGTGATGAAGCGGGTGTCGGCGGAGGCCACAAGCTAAGCGCTGGAGTCTCGTTCCTGGACGCCGATGTGGACGGAGATCTCGATCTATACGTTGCTAATTACGTTCGTTTCACTGACGGAATGCTGCCGCCTCTTTTCATCGATGGCTTCGCTCGATATCGCAGTCCGAAGGACTTCGAACCCGAACCGGACATGTACTTCCGAAATAATGGCGATGGGAGTTTTTCCGATGCGACTGTGGAAGCTGGGCTGGGCGGTTACGCGGGCACAGGCATGGGAACGATCTGTTTTGATTTTGATGAGGATGGAGACAATGATATTGTCGTCCTTAACGATGTGCGTCCCAATTACCTATTCTCAAACGACGGCACGGGCCGATTCGAAGAAGTCGGATTATTGTCAGGAACGGCATACAGCCTTGATGGCAAGGCACTTGGGAGCATGGGAGTCGATTGTGGCGATTACGATAATGATGGGCATCTCGACCTCTTTCAGACGTCATTCTCTCAAGAACTTCCACTGCTGCTGCGAAATACGGGGGGCGGGCTCTTTGACGACGTAACGAGAACGACTGGAGTGGGGCGCCAACTCTTTCCGCACGTGAATTGGGGAACCTGCTTCGCGGATTTCGATAACGATCAGTGGCTAGATCTCTTCGTCGCAAATGGGCACCTGCAAGATAATGTCGAGTTATACGATGACACCACGAGTTATCGCACTCCAAATTCCGTGCTGCGCAATAATGGCGACGGCAGTTTTAGCGATGTTTCAAGACAAGCGGGTGCTGGCCTGTTGACCTTCGGCAGCAGTCGTGGTGCCGCTTGCGAAGATTTCGACGGTGATGGTCGGGTTGACGTGGTCGTGCTGAATTCGCGAGAAACACCGACTTTGTTGTGTAATGCATCCAAGTCGACTTGCCGTTGGCTCAAATTGCGACTCGTTGCAATCGAGGGAAATCGCGATAGCGTAGGAAGTTGCGTATCGATTCGTACTGGTGATCTCACCCAGACACGGTGTGTCCATAGCGGTCGTGGTTATCAAGGTCACTGGGGCTCGCAATTACATTTCGGGCTTGCTCAGTTTTCGTCAGTTGACGAAGTCTCCGTGACGTGGCCAAGTGGCAGAAATGAAGTGTTCTTCAATGTTCCGGTCGAACGGAATGTTAAGATCGTGGAAGGACGCGGCCTCTTCGAACTGACGAAGTAATGCTCCAATGGACCAGTCGAGCTATTGTTGTCGCACAGGTAGGACGAGTCTCCTGGCCCGTCCGGCGCATGAAGGGCCAGGAGACCTGTCCTACGACACTTTTTTGTCCACCGATAAGGCAAGCTGCGGGCTAAATCTTAGAAGAAAGTCAGCCGTTTTCCTTCGTGTTGCAAACGAACAGCCCCTCAGTCGCAGGCACTGCCAAACGACTGAGGGACTCGACGGGTTTGCCATTGTAATCGAGCCTAAACGGTCATCGGCTCGACTTCCTTGGCCAGCCGCTTCCGAGCAACGTGCAGACGCCGCTTGATGGTGCCCAGCGGAGCGTCGAACTCGTCACTCATCTCGATCAACGAGTGGCCTTTGACGTAAAACGCCTCCAGCGTCTCGCGATCGAGCTCGCGCAACCGGCTCAAACCCGCTCGAACTTGCGTGTGCCGCTCGTTTTGCAGGACAACCGACAAGGGCGTTGCGTACTCGACGCAGTTCGCCTCCATCGTTTCTGGCTCGGTCGGAATGGCCGGTCCCTTTCGCACCATGCGGTTGATCGCCATCCGATGCGTGATCGAACGCAACCAGCCCGCGAACCGCTCCGGTTCCCGAAGTTGATCCAGCTTCGTCATCGCTTGTACGAAGACGTCCTGCGTCAACTCCTGAGCCTCGTTGAAGTTCCGCAGCCGGCGGAGCGAGATCGCGAACACCGTCCGCTCGAACCGCTCGAACAATTGGCCAAAGGCGTGCCGGTCGCCGCTTTGAGCAGCCAGAACCAGCTGTGAAGTTTGCAGCTCTTCCGTTTCGTTGATTGTGATCGTCATGATTTTCTCTCTCAAGCTGAGCGTTGCGGGGTACGGCAAATAGCCCAAAGCGTCAGGAACGGCAGGCGACGAGAGGCAGATAGACGTTGTGTTCGATGAAAAACACCGGGCTATCGGGCCGCTCGGTCGACATCCGACCTGGCTTTCGCGAGTGCAGAACTAGTTGCCGTAAAAGGGCTTAGTTCAGGTAGTCCGCGCGAAAGCGGGCGAGCCAATAAATGACTGCGCCGGATGCCAACATGGCGCCTCGGCCATGGCGAACATTCTCTGTTCGGCCATGACGGGGCGTTGCTGTTCCGGCTTTATGGATTTCCAGCCGGACAAAAACAACGCCTGCAGCGCGTGTCCTGAATAGACGCACGAACTTAGTAGGAGATCGAGTCCACGCAGGGAACCGATGCCGGCTACGTTCGTACGATCGTTAAGACCGTTGACGACGACGCTATTAATGGCATTGATTAAGCTACGCATCTCAATCCTCCCGGCGCTTGTTCGCGCAATGAGAGAGAACACAAAAATAGAAAACGACGGTTGGATCGGCCACAAGCCGACGCCAGTCGTATCAAAACTATACCACCGAAGTCCTTTGTCAGCAAATGCTTTCGGGAATGCAGCCCGGGAGGCATTCGCCGACTGGACCCACGCTGGTATGGAGACTCAGACGTCTCATCGTCCAGATGGTTCGCATTATTTTTGGAATTTCTTGCAATAACCGACTGGGACGACTCTGTTCCTACCTCGTAGCCCGAATTTACAATGCCTCTGCTGCCGACGCCTCGGGCGTCCGCTAGAACCGAAGTCCATACCCCGAGACATCTGCGTGGAATTCTCTACCCGACGGCAACAAACGCCCGGCCCAGATCTTGAGATCAACTGCCCAAAGTGCGGAACATCTAACTCGCCCGCTATATCTTTCGAATTTCGAGACCGGCTCATCTTGTACTACGTTATCCCATTGTTCGCCGTCACGAATACCTTTGTTAAATGTACAGCCTGTGGTGCGACGCTAAGATCCCAGCTTTCCATTCATGAACTGCGAACGCACTCATCGTCTGATATTAGCCAATTCCTGTCTTACGAGATCTCAATCGTCATTAAGCTTCTCGCGATCCTGTCGCTTCTGCTCTTCATCGCACCCGGCATGGGGTTGGTGCTCGCGATCATCACGGTCATACTCTCGGCCAAGTCAGGCGGGTGGCCTAGAACAGTTGGCATCGTGGCATTGTTTTTGTCGGGGCTGGTCACGATCGCACTCATCGTACTAATGGTGGTCGGGGAGTGAGACAGAGGCAACTCTGCCTACTGGGCGCGGTTCGACGCGACCGTCAGCTTCTTGCCGCGTGTCGCCACGATCGAACCTTCTGCCAATTTGCCGCCGGGCAAGACTATCGCCGCATTTGCCGGCAACACGTCGTTGACCAAATCCATCATGTGCTGATGGCAGGTCAGGAAGATGATCTGCACGTTGTCAGCTACCTCGGCGAACACGTTGAGGGTTTGCCTGGCGCGTTCGGCATCGAAATTGACGAGCACGTCGTCCATCACGATCGGCAGGGGCTCGGTGTCTTGGCAGTAGTGATGAATGTAGGCGAGGCGGATTGCCAGATAGAGTTGCTCACGCGTGCCAGTACTCAGTTGATGAGGCTCTTTGCGTTTACCGGATTCATCGACCACCAGCAACGTGCCGTGTTCGTCCAGCATGCGCTCGATGCCGGTGTAGCGGCCGAGTGTCATTCGCTGGAGAAGTCGCTCGACTTCGGCCAGCATCTTGGGCTGGTGCTCGCGTTCAAACTTCTTGATCGCGTGCTTCATCAATGCTTGTGCCAGTACCAGCGGTGCCCAGCGGTCAACGGCAGTGGCGAGTTGACTTCGCGTACTTTCCAACCCGATGGCCACATCCGCCGCACGACTGGCTTCGTCCAACTGCATGCGTCGCTCGTCCAGCAACGTCGCCTTCTTGAACTCGGCATGGAGCTCGGCTTCTACTTTCTTGAGTTCTTGGCTGAGCCGGAACTGTTCCCCGGCGATCGAGTCGGCGTCAGCTTCCTGCAATTCTAAACTGAATTGTTCTTCGTCTTCGGTGCGACGAATGGCACTGATCTCGCTGGTCGCCTCACGACACACCGAAGTCAATTCGGCTCGGCGCTTCGCCGCCAGCGCGACCTGTTCGAATTCGCGTTCGCCCGGCGTGCCAGCGACTGACAGCAATTCGCCGAGTTCTACATCGATCTTGGCAAGCTGGTCTTGCTTCGCCGTGTGTCGCTTCCGCAGCTTCGTGCAACTGGCCCGAAGTCGCTCGTCATCGCGGTGCGCGACTTTGGCGGCCTCGAGTTGCGATTGCAACTCCCGCATCGCGACCTCCGGCACAAGGTCGACGAGGGTCGGTGCGAGCTGTTGGCAAAGTGCCTGCACCGTGGAAGTGAACGTCGCGGTTCCCTTGGTCATATCGCCGATTCGTTTATCGAGATCGGTCGCTTTGTCCCATTCGCTACGAGCCTCGACCAATCCGCCCAAGATCTTCGATGCCAGATGCACATCCCATTCGCGAGGAAACTTGACTTGATCCAGCAGCGTCTCCCAACGCGTTTGCCAGTCTCGCTGCTCGGAGTCGAACGCCACGAGTCGCTCATCCAACGAGTGCAAAGCTTCCTGCTTCTGTGGAAGTTGCTCTTCATAAGTGCGCCGTCGCACCACGGCATCGCGAGCGGCATCGTATCGCGTCTTTGCCAATACAAGTTGCTGACTGGCAGTCTTCGACGATGTGGGGAACGCTGCCGCGAGTTCTGTTTCGAATTCAGTAACCTTTGCTTGTAACGCCTCGGCTCGGAGAATGAGTTGCTTGTGTTTCGAGCGGACTTCCGTCATTTCCTCGAACACCTTCAGCCAATCCAGCATCGCATTTGGCGAGAGAGGAGCGAAGGGACAGCCGGACCAGAGAGCCTCCCACTCTGAAATCAGTTGTGCGTGTTGCTGTCGTTGAGTCTCCAATGCCTTTTCCTCCGTCGCAGCCCGCCTGGCCAGACGGTTTAATTCAAGCTTAAGTTGATCGCAGGTCGCCGCCTGCTCGGCCTTGCCTTGCCGCTCGTCGGCCAACGCGTCCGCTGCCACGACAGCGACTTCGTAGGCTGTGGCAAGCGCCTGTGGCAGTGGTTTCTCGACGGTGACTCCATCGCTCTTTAGCCAAGTGTTGATCGCCTCGTCATTCGACTTCTTCGGTTCGAGCAGACGCTCCCGCACCAATTGCCAACCCGTCTCGCGATGGTCGCGCGAAGCGACGAGTTGCTCGCGATCGGGGACTGCCGCGCGGGCATCCAGCAGCGCGAGTTGCTCCTGCTTCTGTTGTTGTTCTTGCTGGGTCGACTTCAAGCGTCGCTCGGCCTCGGAATTTTCCTTTTCCGCTTGCTTGAATCGCTCGCGAAACTCGGCAACGGTGGTCGGCAGTGGCAACGGCAACTCAACGCGTTCGTCAAGCTTCGCACGCAGGGGTGCGTTTAACTTCGCGACGAGCGTTTGAAGCATGTCGCTGACGTCGGTCACTTGATCATGCAACTCGCCCAGCCGCTCTCGATCGCGTTGGTAACTAGACGCTTGTTCAAGGATCGAGGCCAGCCCATCGGGAACGTCATCGACAGTGGCCTGAGCGAGTTGCTTTTCGAGAGCTTTGATATCGGACATGACGGCTCGACGCTCCGCAGTCGCCTCCGTCTTCTGACTCCGCAGACGTTCGTGTTCCGCTTCGAGTCGGTCGATCGTCTCGCGCTGTGCGAGTGTCGTGCGAAATCGTTCGAGGTGGTTCTGATCCCAATCTGGAGAGAAGCTGCGAAGTTGCGTGAGAACTCGCGACTTGATGAGAGCGGATTCCTTCTGCAAATCGGGCACGTCACGACGGAAACCTGCGATCTCTGTAATCTGCTGTGCGAGATTGCGAATCGCGACTTCATTCGCGAGCAACTCTGGCGCGAGCTGCAGCGCGGTCAACTGCTCGGATTCCTCGGCCAACTCCTCTGCGATCGAGGTAAGTTCAAGAGCGAGTTCGGTTCGCCGAATCTTTAGTCGCGAGAACTGCTCACCGCCATCGATGGGAAACTTATCCGGCACCGTCAACTGCGCCAATTCGCGGTCGGCATCGCGCAGTCGCAGCCAGGGTTCAATCGCATCGGCGAGGCGGTCTAGATGCATCTTGCGACTGCGTAGCTGCTCACATTGCTGGCGTTGCGACTCGACAATCGCCGCTGCCTCCTTCGCTTCACGAACCAGTTGTTCGAAGTCACGAGGCTTGATCGTTTGGGCCTTGAGTTCTTTGGATTGGTCCTTGATGTCGCCGAGCAACTTGTGGATCAATTGCTTGCTGCGTCCGCGCGACGTGAAGAGCCCGTCGGCTTCCGATTGCAGTTCCGCTTGAACTCGCTGAAAGTGAGCCAAGCCGCCCAGCCCGCCGCCATACAAGGCTTCCGTCAAGTTTGCCCGCTTCAGACTCTCGTCCGCTTCCGTCAGCTCGCGCAACGAGAAACCGAACACTTGTTCATAAAGTTCTTTACTCGCGCCGCCGAGCAGTCCGCTGAGCGCCGCAGCATCGACGTCACGCCCCGCGGGCTCGACTCGGCCCACGACTTCGTTCTTCTTGCCCTTGCGACGACGAAAGCGGAGTTGGCCGCCATCGGACATGTCGAAGGCTGCTTCCGCCGCCATCTCGCCGGCATGGTCGTCGAAGACGTATGGATTCTGGAGCGGCTTGAATCCGAACAACAGTTCGCGGATCAATTGCAGCAATGTCGATTTGCCAGCTTCGTTGGGCCCGAACACGAGCGAGAAGCCCGCGTTAAACTCGAGCGTCTGTCCGCTAAAAATGCCGAAATGCTCGATATCCAAAGTACGCAGCTTCATGCCTCTGCCTCCAGCAGTTGTGAAACCAGCAGTTCTTCGGCTTGTTGCAACCAACTGCGAAGCTGCGTTGGGTCTTGTAAGTCGATGTCACACTCGTGTAACTCGACCGCCGCTTTCGCCGCGAGCGGTGAAAGCTCTTCCGCCAATGCCGCCAGCTTTGCCTCGTCGCCGCGCAACTCTTCGATAGCACGCAGCAACTCGGCGACTAAATCGGAACCCGAGCGAAGCCGAGCGATATCGATCGGCGTCCGCGTTTCGCGCTTGATCTTTTCGATCCAGACTTCGTCGTCGAATTCATTTGCCAGGTTGCGGATCTCGGCCAGCGTCTCTTCGCGTCGCACGGCGTGTACTAATTCGCGATGTGCGGCACAAGCTCCACGAACAACGACGCGAATCGCCGAGACACGACCTTTCCCCGACTCATGACAGGCGGAGACTTGCTGTCGAACCTGTGCCAGCAAGTCACCAATGTCGTCCTGCTCGGCCAGCTCGACCGCAGCGAGATGCCAACGCAGCGTATCGGTTTCGAGGAATTCGGTTGTTTCCAATTCGCCTGCGACAACCGTATTCAACAAGCAGCCACGCGGTCCCGTTTCCCGAATGTGCCGGCCTTGCGTGTTCCCTGAGTAACCGATGTAGGGCCGCAGCGAAACAGGCGGCTCTGATCGCAGATGAATGTGCCCCAAAGCCCAGTAGTCATAGCCTTTCGAGCGGAGAACGGCCTCGCTGGTCGGTGCATAGGTATCATGTTCCGAGCTGCCGGTCAGGCTGGTATGCAGCACGCCGATGTTAAACACGCCGTCGATCGCGGTTGGATAGGTTGCCGCCAAGTCGTCGTTGCACTCTTGGTGCGAGAACCCTTGCCCATGCAGAGCGACCTTAACGCCATCGACAAGAAACGTTTCGGGTTTGCGAACGGAGAACTCATGGACGTTATCGGGCCAGGTGACGGCTTGCCGCACTTTGCTAGCGGCGTCGTGATTGCCGCGTAGCAGATAGACAGGAATCCCCGCTCGCTCCAATCTGCGAAACTGTCC
>CAUJKL010000934.1 GCA_963204995.1 Planctomycetota bacterium
CCGCCGACCGTGTCGTTTCGATAAGACCGGAAGAATACCCTGGTCTCCGGCGTGCCGAGAATCTGAATCGCGGCACCGCTTCGATCGACAAGCACTGAGGAAGTTCCGGCGTCGAGGCTTCCCTTGCGAAGCTTCAGCAAAGTGCCGGCATCGAACATGGCGGTCACGCCCTGCGGCACTTCAACTTTCTCGCCATCCGTCAACGGATAGCCCGCATTATCGAGCCCGACTAGATAAGGCAGTGCGTCGGCGAGCGTACCGATTTTTCCATCCTGGCCGACGTTGCCCACAACACGGACAAGATTGGGGACGTTGATCAGCGCCTGGGAACCACTGACATCGAGATTGATGATTCCTGTCAGAGACACCACGATGTTGCCGGTTCCACCCACGTTCGCGTCGACTTGTTGGTCGAGTTGATAGGGCAGCGGTGCGGCACCGCCCGACACGTTGATCGCCGCATTGTTGATCGCCAGGGCAATGGCACTCGCGAGCATCGGCCCGCTATCACCGGCTGTGAATGGCACCGCGACATTGTTCAACGCATCGTTCAGCAGGCTATTCGAATCGAACTCAAAGGTCAGCGGCGGATTCAAGCCATCGTCGATGATAAACGTATCACCATCGGCGACCGTCACCTTGCCATTGCGATCCGTCGGCGCGATGATCCGATTGGCCGCCTGGAGCATGGCGAAGTCGATGGTGTCGTAGGGCCCCGTTGTCGGATTGCCGGTGATTCCGGTCAGTTTCCCATTGCCGTCGTCGACGCTTGCGCGTTGATCGTTCGACTTGTCAACGAAAATCGTATTTCGGCTGCTCTCAAACCAAAAATGGTATTGGCCTCCCGGATTGCCATCCGCATCACCGTCAAATTGTGTGCCCGGTTGATTCGTTTTAGCACCGTCCCGATCGACCATCGTCGACTTCGGCGCAGGTGCCAAATTCAACTTCAAGTCGTATAAGCCATCCGTTCGCCCACCGAACCCGCTATCCGCGATGTTCGGGTCATAGTCGGCATTCCCGGTGCTGCTGACACCGATGAAGTAGGTCCCGACCAGAAGATCGATTCCAATGAAGGAGTCGTTGCTGTAATAGTTGTCATTCTGGGCGATGACTTCGCGTGTGCCGTCGGCGTTTTCGCGGTACAGCGTCAACACGCTGTCGAGATTGCTCGTGATGGCGCGGCGCTCGGCGACCGTCTCGGCTGTAAAGTATCCCGGCTCGGCCACGTTGAATTTATATAAATCGATGTCGGTGCTGTCGGGCCGCCACAGCCGTTCGAGGTGGACCAGATCATAATCGCCCGGGTAGACTTCATCCGGAACACCATTCCCCTGGACCGACGGGATATCGTACGAGTGTCCCAAACCCAGCGAGTGTCCGATCTCGTGGAACATGACACTGAAGAAGCGGCTGCCAAACGTGTTGTTCGAATTTGGGAAGTCCGCAAAATCAAGGACAACTAATCCAGCACCGCCACGTCCGGCAACGCCGCCCGGCCCGCTGGTATCGGTCGGGGTAGAAGCCTTCAAATCGCCCTTCATGATGGCCGTGCCGCCACCCTCGCGAAACTGTCGGCCGATATACGAGCCATAGATTTCGTAGATCTCGCGGACAACTTGCTTTTCCGTCTCCGAAATGAAATTCGGATAACCGCCGACAGAGGCCGGGAAGTAATATCCAGAAACGGTAATGGGCCCCGGCAAGCTGGGCCCCAACCCAAACGTCGGCAAATGCTGTTCGGGCTGGATCAGCCGATGCCCTGGCTCGTCCTCGCCACCTGGATACTCGGGCATCGGAATCGTTTGTGGCGTAATCGCTGCGGCGTGTGTAACCCCCGCGATTCCCAGCGTGCCCAACTGGGTCGCGCCAACGAACGTCGTATTCGTTGCCTCGTTGTCGATGATCCCGTTGGAGACATCCATCTGCAAGTGATAAGAACCGGTCCCGCTGGCCGACTTGATTTCGACGAAGTAATTGCCGCCCGCAAGTGCGTTTACGGTTGCCAGATCGGCACCGCCCAGTCCTCCATCGGTCGACGAGTCTAGTGTGACCGGTGTCACTCCGTTCGATTGGAGAATTCGAATTTCGACATCGAACGTTGAGTTGCTCGGCGTGGCCGTGACGTTAACCGTGCCATTGCTTGGCAGTTGAAACGCGTACAGGTCGATGTCGGTCGCGTCAGTACTCGTACCATTCTTATCGCCCACGAAGCCTACGTACTCGAACCCGGTACTGTCAAACAACGTTCCCACATTGACGATCGACGTCGACACATCATTCGCCTCGTCGCTCGTGCCTACATCCAGCCGATACGTTCCATCGGGAATCGCGGCAAAGGTCAAGGCGGCGGTGTTGTCGACCGGATCGTAGGTGACACGCGTCGGCAGCGAAATCACATCGTCGCCCGAATTCGCGCTCGCCGCCGTATCAACCAACCGATAGAACTTTGGGTTGACGGCATCCACCGGATCGAGCTCGTCGGCGCTGAAGTAGACGACAATCTGGTTGGTCGCCTGCCGTAACGCCGCTTGACGCAGCACGGTGACGCTGGGGTTCGTGCCGGTCAAGCCCGAGGCACCCAGCTTCAAGACGGGCTCTTCACCCGCGAACTGTCCCTGGAATTCGACCACCCACGGGCCAGTACCGGTGACCATGACATCACCGGGCTTAACGTTGAGCAATGCATTCAAACCGTTTTCAATCGCGGTACGTACATCTCCCGTCGCGTTGATTGGCAGGGTCGTGCGAGTTGGCAAGGTCGGGCGAGCTTGCAAACTGAGCGTGAACTGTCCGCCCGTCACTGCGCCGCCAAACGTCACGCTGTGCGAATTGCGACTAACTGGCTGGGGAACAACCGCGACAACTTGCGCGCCGCGTGCGAGACGAAACTCTTGGGAGAAATTGCCGGGACCACCGCCGACCTCAAACGGTTCACTACTTCGATTCGTAAGCCGCGAGGCTCCCAGTCCCTTGATCTCGATCCGATAAGTGTCATCGGGCAACTCTGCCGATGGATTGGTCGGGTTATGCGAGGCAGAACTGGCCGGACGCATCACGATACTCTGCAGATTAGCTGGGTCCGTTGCTCCCGGCTCGTTCAGACCGAGATAGCCCAGCGTGACGGTCACTTCGTTCCCGTTACTAAAGTCGCCGTCACCGCCGCTTCGAACGAGGCGTACGCTGTTCGCGACAATGGTCGACTCGTTGAGATCCGCGCCTCCCTTGAACAGCAAGTTGAACTCGCGGGGAGCGGTGTGCAGCACGTCGTCTTGCTGCAGCAAGGCACCACCGTCGGGACGGATTGCGAGCAGCTCCGGACCGGCCAACAATCGGCGATCCTCTAACTGCTCGAAAAAAACTCGACGAGCGGTTCCCGGTTGGCGGAACTCCTTGCGGAAACTCGGCCGACTGGACTTACTTCGTTTCGCCATCAACATAACCCTCGAATGGGGTGGTAATATATTTGCATCGAGAGCGCAGAAGCCATATACCAGCACAAATCAGCTGGAAAAACTATGAATCTGGGCTTGAGAATCGTTCTAAGTTGTTACGTCGCATTTCATTGCTACAGATTCCATCGATTATAGTTGCGGGGTAATCCATTTCAACAAAATGGGGGCTCATTGCAGACTGAAGCAGCAACTCGCCCCTGGAATGAACCACTTTCATCTGAGCTTCCACTACGACTTGCATCGCCGACCCGCATCGCCGACACGAACCGTCTGAGGCACCGGCGAGCCGGTCAATGGCAACATTGCAGCTGACCGCCGCCCCACTTAGAGCAGATCGTTGAGTACGTCGTCCAGTTGGTCGCCGAACTCGTCATCCAGTGTCGCCAATGCAGTATCGATATGTGAACTGGGCCGGTGTCGCGAAGCGAGTTCCGTCAACAGATCGCTCCAACCGCCTGCCATCGAATCGAGACGTCGGGCGGGTTCTGACATCGCATCGACTCGCCTCACCGTCGCGGAGGGAGTATCGACCGGACGAATCAGGCCGTCTTCGACCTTAAACATCGGCGAACTCAATCGCGGGGACCGCGTGCTTGGCAAGTCAATTAAGTCGCCGGCATCGGCGGTCGCCAGAACCGTGATTGGGCTTGAAGCGAACGAATTGTCGCCGACGACGAACTGTGCGCCTTCGCCTTCGGGGCTGCCAGTCCTGGAGTTGATGTCATTGACGACAAGCAGCACGTCGATGGGGGTCACGAAACCGTCGTTATTCGTGTCCACGTAAGGAGGCCCACCCTGTGACGTCGGCAATTGCCGCGAACCATTGGAATTCAAATCATTAATGATCTGGAGAGCGTCAATCGGCGTCACAGAGCCGTCGTTGTTGACGTCAAACGGTCGCGGCGTGTTGTGCCACGTGACGACGTTCCCACCGCTTACCGTGATCTGAACCGTGGTCAACGCCGAGCGAGCGCCCGAGGGATCGACCGCTTGGTATGTGAACGTCGAAACCCCGGCGAAGTCCGGTGTGGGAGTGTAAGTAAACGAACCGTCAGCGGACAGCGTTACGCTACCATTCGTGGGTAGACTGCGAGCGAGGGCTTGCAATGTCGATTTTGCATCGTCAACATCGCTATCGTTTTTCAACACACCATCCAGCGCGGTGACCTGCAATGTCGTTCCCCGACTCATGCTGTACTGATCGGCAACGGCTACAGGGGCATCGTTCACCGCAGTCACAACGATGGTCGCGGTCGCGTCGGCCGAGGAGTTTCCATCGGAAACGCGATAGACGAAGGTATCATTGCCGTTGAAATTCAACGCTGGCGTATAAGTGAAGGCACCATTGCCACTCAGATTCAGCGTGCCGTGGGCGACTCCCGTGACCAGAGTGACCCCGAGCGGATCATTCTCGACGTCGCGATCGTTGGCCAATACACCGGCGAAAGCCGATACTTGAAGCGTTGTCTCTTCCGCAGTCAGATAGCTTTCGGGATTCGCGATCGGTGTGTCGTTGACGCCATTGACGGTGATTGTGACCGTGGCCACATTCGAAGTCAGGCTGCCGTCCGAAGCAATGTAGGTAAACGTATCCCCCAGCGATTCGTTGGCACGCAACAACCGGAAGCCCTCGACGGACGTCGG
This sequence comes from Planctomycetota bacterium, assembly GCA_963204995.1. GTDB lineage: Bacteria > Planctomycetota > Planctomycetia > Pirellulales > Pirellulaceae. Next base: position 5,100 of record CAUJKL010000934.1, read on the forward strand.
ATCGTAAGTGAATCCACCGTTTCCGTCCGACGTGACCTTAGCGCCTCGCAAACTGACTTTGTCCATCGCGGAAACGCTCAGCGTGGTACCCGGGTCGGGATCGGTATCGTTTCCACGCACGCCTGGTGCGGCGACATTCAGCACCACGTTGGCGGTGGCGGTAAAGTTGTCGTCCACTGCCGACGGGGAGTTATTGATACCAGTCACGGTGACCGTGACCGTGGCCTTCGACTCCACCTGCCCATCACTCACCTTGTACTCGAACGTGTCGGTCGTCACTTCTCCGGCAGCCAAGCCGTTCAGGGCCGCCGATGCACTCGGGTTGTACGTCAGAATGCTATTCGCGGACAAGGAGATTGAAGCGCCCTTCGCACTCGTCGTTTGAAAATCGGAAATGGTCAGGGGATCGCCATCCGGGTCGGTGTCCTGACCTCCTGCGTCGGGTCCGATCACGTTGATCGTGAGGATCTGCCCTTCCAAAGTGGAGGCGTGGTCATCACGTGCGATCGGAGCGTCATTCACTCCCGACACGGTCACCGTCACGGTGCCTGGGCTGCTCGTGGCTAAATGACGGTCGGTCGCGGTGTAGGTGAACGTAACCACCCGTGTTTCGTTGACTCCTAAGTCCTGGAAAGCCGTACCTGGATTGAAAGTAAATGTATTTCCACCGGAGCTGCTGGCGATCCCTTCGCTGGGCTGAGTCGCAATATTGAAGACGATCGTGGCGGGGGTATCATCGGTATCGATATCGTCGCCCACGAACGTGCCACCGACCGGGGCACCATCTTCGACGGCGCTAAGGCTCAGATTCTGAACGACCGGCTTATCATTCACGCCATCGACTGTAATGGTCACCGTGGAGACGTTGCTGGCAACACCATGCCGGTCCCGCGCTCGATAGGTGAAGCTTGTCGTCCCGTGGTCCTCGAAAGCCAACGACTCGAAAGCGCTCCCAGGCACAAACGTAAACTGACCGCCGCCGAGGTTCGTCACCGTGCCATCGGCTGCTGGTGGCAGGTTCACGAGCGTGAACTGGAGACTGGCGAACGAATCGTCGTTGTCGATATCGTCGCCACCGAAGGATTGCGTCAGCGAACCTCCTTCATCGACGTTGAACGATAGTGGAGTCGTTGTCGGTGCGTCGTTCGCTCCGGTTACTGAGATGGCGATCGTCCCTGGGGCGCTCACCGAGTCATACTGGTCGGTCGCGGTGTAGGTCACTTGTGCCGTCCCAATCTGGTTCAGCGACAGTTCCTGGAAACTCGTGCCGGGATCATAGATGAACTGGCGTAAATTACCAGGATTTTTGACGATCGTGCCTTCAGTAGCGGACAACGTACTCGTGAACTGATAAGTCAGGGTCGCTTGCGAGTCGTCGCTGTCGACGTCAGCACCTGCGAAGGCCTGAGTTACGGGAGCGCCGTTCTCGTTGGCGTTCACAACGACAGTACTCGCGGTGGGCTGATCGTTGGCACCTTTCACGGTCACCGTCACGGTGGCGGTCCCGACGCCGTTATGGGTGTCGCGAACTTGATACGTGAACGTCACGTTTCGCGTCGCGTTCAAACTTAAATCGTTAAAGTCGCCGTTGGGGTCAAAGCTAAAACTCGCATCGCCTGGCGTGCCGGAGACGGTCACTCGGCCTTGCGCCGGTTGCGCAAGTATGGAATAAATGAAACCGGAAGCGGCTCCGTCGCTGTCCACATCGGTGGCGACAAACGTCCCCGGCTGGGCGGGGCCATCTTCGTTCACTCCGGACAGTGTTTGCGTCTGTGCGACGGGGGCATCGTTAACGCCGGTCACAACAACCGTCACCACCGCGGCATTCCCTTCCAAGCCGTGTTGATCGGCAGCGGAATAAGTGAAAGTCACCGATCGCGTCTGGCCGACAGCCAGGTCTTGGAAGTCGTTACCCGGGTCAAAGACGGCAATCGGATTTCCGGGCGCGCCGCTCACACTGACCGTGCCGCTGCCGGTCGGTGGCGGAGTCTTAATCGCGTACACCAGCGTTGAGCCCGTCTCATCGCTGTCGATATCGGTGGCTCGGAGCGTGATGTTGACCGGACTGCCATCCTCCACCGCCGTCACACCCGTGATGTCCTGGGAGACGGGTGCATCATTGGCTCCGTTGACCGTCACGGTGGCCGTTGCCAATTGACTTGACGCCATGTGCGTATCCGCAGCCCGGTAGGTAAACGTTACCTGACGAGATTGGCCCACAGACAGGTTTTGGAAAGCCAGCCCAGGATCGAAGCTGAACATGGTACTGCCAGCTGCCGTCGTCGTGGGTGTCACGCTGCCTTCCGCAGGCTGCGACACGACCGTATACGTGATCCCTGAACCGGTCTCGTCACTGTCGACATCTTGTGCGACAAAATTGCCGGTGATCGCCGGCCCGTTCTCAACGGCAACGAGTCCGCTAATGTTGCTGACGACCGGAGCATCATTTCGTCCGGTCACCGTCACAGTCACCGTACCGGCTGTGGGACTGGCTAGACCAAAGCGATCACGGACCTGATACGTGAAGGTCAACACCATCGGAACGTTGAGCGCCAACTCCTGAAAGTCCGGGCCTGGATCGAATGAGAAAGATTGCCCGCCACTGTGAATGACGTTTCCGGCCGTTGGAGAAGAAGTGATTGTGTACGACAAGGAGCTGGCGTCATCGTCACTATCGATGTCGTCGCCGGCTAGCAGACCTGGCACGAGCGGACCATCTTCAAACGCCGAGATAGTCACCGTTTGTGCCGTGGGAGCATCGTTGGCACCGGTGACGGTGATCGTCACGGTGGCCAACCCGCTCTGCGCCATTGCGGCATCTACGGCGAAATAAGTGAAAGTCACGGTCGCTTTGGCATTCTCCGCCAAGCCATCGAAAGCCGTTCCCGGATCAAACGTGAACGTGGTGCCATTGTTCGTCACCGTTCCGCCACTTGGGAACGTCAGCACGGTGCCATTGTTGGACAAAGTCCCGCCGCCTTGCAGCGTGAACGTGGGATTCGGGCCAGTATCAATATCACTGCCCGAGAAGCTGGCCGTCAGCGGCTGATTTTCGCCCGTTCCGAAACTCAGGCTCGCCGCCACCGGAGCATCGTTCTTGCCGGTCACGGTGATGGTGCCCGTCTCGGTCGTACTAAAGGCGCCGTGCTTGTCTTGCGCGCGGTATTGGAATGTCAGAAGCCGCGTGCCACCGGCGGGGAGATTCTGGAAATCGGCCCCCGGAGAAAAAGTAAATGTGCCATTGTTGTTGTTGACCAGTGTGCCACTGTTCGCAGGCAACTGTCCGATCAGCGAGTAAATCAGCGACGTCGGCGTGTCGTCGTCGTCGACATCGTCGCCCAGGAACATCTTGATCACAGGAGCCCCATCTTCCATAGCCGAAACCATTAAGTTGGGAGTCACTGTGGGCGCTTCGTTCACTCCCGTCACGTTGACCGTTACCGTTGCCGTTGCCGAAGCGCTGGGAACGTGCGAGTCGGTGGCGGTGTACT
>CAUJKL010000935.1 GCA_963204995.1 Planctomycetota bacterium
AGATGATGGCATCCTTGAAATTGCCCGCCACGTAGTGACGCCGTGCTTCGGAGAGCAGATCCGTTAGCGGTGCCTTCAGCTGGAAGGGCAGACTCTCGACACGGTCAATGTCGCCAGAACCCATGACCCCATCCGTGAAGGCAGCTCCGCTCGCATGTCCTGCTTCCGCCTCGAGAAAGGCACGGATCAGGAAGTAGCCAACCGCCACCAACGCGATTACCAGCAACGTCCAGCCGAGTACTTCCAAGATCGTCCACAGCCAGTCGGGCATCTCCCAGGATCGACGGGGCTTGCTGGCTTTTATGGTTCGTTCCCACTTCGACTCTCGATTCTTCAAGTCGGCGGGCGGTTGGACGTTCAAGCGTTGGATGCCGTCCGAATCCGCATCGTACCAGGGGAACGTAACCTTGCCGTCAAGTGCCTCGCGGCCCGCTTCCACCGCGTTGGTGTCGGACATTTCTTGTGCGGAAAGTGATGACGTGAAGAGAACCGCCAGAGCAATCAGCACCGCACGGCCTCGCCCGTGTGCCACTGGCTTTGCCAGTGCAGCTCGTCGCTGAGCGGAGGGCACGAGCAGAGCCAGTGGCACACATCTCCGCTCCGTGTTGCCGACAAATTGTCTTCTGCGATTGCTCATGTCAGCTTCGCCGCCTGTCTTGCTGCTTCCGCACGCAAACGCAACTCGACTTCCCAGCCTTCGTGACGGATGCGGAGGTCGAGATAGCCCAGGAAGCGAACGATAGAAATGTAACCGGCAACGACCCACATCGCCAATGGATAGGCATAGCGCAGCATCGTTGGCCCCGGTTCCGAATCGTTCAGGAAAACTCCGCAGCAGAACAGAAACGTGCCAAAGACACAGGCGGTCAGCAGGATACCGAACATCGCCGTCGCCAGCCAGCGAGCGAACAGATCGCCACCGCTTGGGCCGTGCAAATCCTTCGATCGCTTTCCAATCGTGATCGCCGATGGATTTCGCGAGGTGAGTGGGTTGCGCTCTAACAACACGATCTCGTTGATATATGGACGAATGGACCGGACGAAGGCCACGATCAGCGTAATCGAACCCAACAGCAGTAATTCGACGGTCGGATTGAACTCCTCATAGCGATCGACGAGCAAGAACAGGAGACAAGTCGGCAAGATTCCTCGCACCAGCAGCTGGCACCAAAACACTCGCCCCCACATTCTGCCGACATCGCGGAACACATCGCGATACGAAGGGCGCGCGACGAAGACAGCCTGTCCCAGAAACGATGTCATGAAGATCGAAGCCAGCGGTGCTTCGATGAAGACCAAGCAAGTCATATCCCACCAGAATCGCCATATTGATCCGGACTCTTCCAGGTAGAAAAACGTCTCGCGATACTCGACGTCGAGTATCCAGCCGATCAGCAAGTCATTGATCACCATCAGCGGGATCACGGCGGCAAAGAAGGTGATCAACAACGGCTTGAAGTATTCGCGCAGCACATGCAACGCCAGATCGAACGTGTCGAGCAGGTTGCGTTCGCGAATCGATATGCGAGTGCTGTCAAGTTGCATAGTTCAAATCTCAAATCTCAAATCTCAAATCTCAAATCTCAGGTTTCAGGTTTCAGGTCTCAGGTCTCAGGTCTCAGGTCTCAGTTTTCAGTTTTCAGTTTTCAGTTTTCAGTTTTCAGTTTTCAGATTTCAGATGTTCGACGTTCAAATTTCAAAAGACATCGCCGCGACGGGGGAAGCCGAGTACCACGAAGTAGAACATTAACAGCCCACTGGAAAGCATGGCCACGATGGCTTTGATCCAATACGGGGCACTTGAGGGCGACAAGAATCCTTCGATCAGCGCAGCCAGAAAAAACAAGCCGATCGCAGCTCCCATGATGGGCATCGCTTCTTCCGCTGTCTTGCGCAGCGAAGTCTCTCGCGTCAACCCGCCGGTGGAAAGCCACGAGATCCCGATGCGTAAGCCCGCTCCAGCAGACAGCACGATCGCCGTCAGCTCGAACGGCCCATGCGCCGTGACAAAATGAAAGAAGTTTTGCCCTTGGGGAATGTCGGGCCGGGCCATGTAGCCGAACGAGGCACCGAGAAACGCGGCATTAAACACCGTCACGAACAATCCCGGAATCACCAAGATGCCGCCGGCAAAACACTTGAGTCCGATGCTGGTGTTGTGCTGGATGTAAAAGCCTGCCATCGCAAAGTTGTCCTGCGGATTTCGTCCATTGATCGGGTCCGCAAAGCTGGTTTCCAATTGCTCGATCATGTTGTCCCCGAGGATATCCTCCGCGTAGCTCGGCCACATGCCTTTCGAATAGGCAATGAACGCCGAGAGAATAAAAATTCCCCAGAAGACAACGAACGACGCCTGTACACAGCGATCGTTGAAGATCCGACGTGGTGCATCGACCAGCAGCATCTGGCCCCAAGCCTGATAGTTGAAGTCGCGACTACGATACAGTTGGTTATGCGCGCGGCCGACGAGCCGATGCAGATAGGCGACCGTGTTGGGAGGCAGTTGATACGAGTCGGCCAAGGCGAGGTCGGCACAGGCGGCGCGGTACAACGACGCGAATCTGGACAGCATCGCTGGGGGCAAGGTCTTTTTGCGTCGACTCTGCGTCCGCTCGCAAAGCAACTCCAGCTCTTGCCAGTTCTTACGCCGTTGTTCGAGAAGGTCGGCAACTTTCATGGTTCAACGTCCGGATTGAGTGGGCACAATGTCGTACGGATTGGCTGGCGTCAGCGCGTTCGCGTTGGCTGGCGACGTGAGCGAAAAGGGCGACGCCCCGAACTCGGATGCGATGCGGTCTTCATCGCTGCGGTCGGCGACGAACGAGCGATAGTAAAGCGCACACAACAGCAAGTCGTAGCTCGTATCCAACGGAAAACCAAATTGCACGAGCAGCGGTTCGGCCAGATGTCGTGCAACTTCGCGACGACGCGGAATCGAAAAGAAGCGACGCCGATCGACATAGGCCGCCAGCGTCTTGGCCAACGTCCGGCTGACTCGATAGTCGGTCGGGATGTAGTTCGCCAGCTGTGCGACACGCGCATCGTCCAATTTGGCCACACCCGTCAACCACTTGCGTTCCTCGACCACTACCATCGTTCCGCATACGATATCGCCGATGCGCTGATACCGATTATTCAAGCTCATCGCGATCAACCCGAGCATGCACGTGAAGACGGGCATCATGTCGAGCGTCCGCAAGATGTTCCTCATAATGGCCTGAATGCCGTTGATCGGCTGACCATCAATGCTCAATACGCGAACTCCTAACACCCACTTGCCCGGCGTCTGGCCGTTCATCCACGTCTCGAAAATGCCGCCATAGAACCAGTCGAGTGCGAACCAAAAGATGGCCCCACCGGCGAACGTGAGTCCGCTCATTCTGGTCAATGCTCCGGCGAAACCCAACAAGATGATGAACAACGTGAAGACACTGGCGCGAATCAACATGTCCAACAGGAATGCGGGCAGTCGTCGGAACGGCCCGGCCACTTGATAGTGGAAGGCGATGTTCTCGGGTGTGACGATTTCGATCGTCGAATCAATTTGGGCAGACTTGGTCGACATCCAGGCCCCCGGAACCGCAATTGGAAGAGTGAAAGGGAAAGTAGATTATTCGCCAAGCCGTGTTGCGACGCAACCACGCGCCCACTTGCTCTCGCGAAGTGGTTTCGTACAAATGTAGCCGTCACGCTCCGCCGTGACGAGCCTGACAGAGTGGCCGTCGAATGGGCGACGCTGCTTGGCGAAGCTGCTTGGCGAAGCGCGAGCCGTTTCCGCGTCAGGCTCATCACGACGGAGCGTGATGGCTACTTTGATGCGACTCACTCAGCCTCACGAAAGGCATACGATTATGAATCTCGACGGTAAGACAGCCCTGGTTGTCGGCGGCGGCACTGGCATCGGATACGGAATCGCGAAGGCATTGGCAAACGCTGGTTGTCGAGTTGCGATCAGCGGCCGACGAGAAGAGATATTGCGTCAGGCAGCAGAAACGGCTGGCACCAAGACGCCGCTGCTCTTTCACGCTGCCGATGCCGGTGATCGTGAAAGCGTTCAAGATCTCGCCGCTTGGGCCACGAAGCAACTCGGCCGAATCGACATTCTCGTGAACTCAGCAGGCATCAATATCAAGACTCGCAAGATGACCGAGATGACTCCCGACCAATGGGATCAAGTGATGCGGATCAACGTGACTGGTGCCTACAACTGTATGTATGCCGTCCTGCCGCAGATGCGCGAGCGACGCGATGGCTTGATCATCAACGTGTCGTCGATTGCTGGCTTGCGTGCTTCGGCACTCGGTGGCGTCGCCTATGCCGCCTCCAAGTTCGCAATGGCCGCGCTCAGCACCGCCGTCGCGAACGAACTTGGCCCCGAAGGAATCCGCGTGACTTCGGTGTACCCCGGCGAAGTCAACACGCCAATCCTCTTGAACCGCCCGAAACCAGTCAGCGACGAGCACAAAGCGGCCATCTTGCAGCCGGAAGACTTCGGCGACGTGATCGTGGCGATTGCCGCCTTGCCCCCGCGCGCCCATGTCTCGGATATCGTCATCAAGCCGACGCATCAAGAGTTCATGTAACGAGGAAATGACCACATCCGAATGACCAATGACGACATGGTCATCGAAAGTTCTTATGCCTCAAGCGACAAGACGCTCGGCGTCGAGCGCCGCAGTTGCCCACACGCGGCATTGATTTCGTCGCCTTTGCGTTGCCGGAACTGGATGTTCAAGCCTGCCTTTTCGAGCACCTCGCGGAACCGACGTTGAGCCGCCACCGACGGCGTCTTGTACGGAAGGCCAGCCACCGGATTATAGGGGATCACATTCAACAGAGCCGGCCGGCCTCGCAACAACGCCGCCAATTGCTGTGCATGCTCCGGCTGATCGTTCAAGTCGCCGAGCAAAACATACTCGAACGTCAACCGGCGACCGGATGCTTCAAAGTAGTTGTCGGCCTCGGCGAGAATGTCTTTCAATCCCGTGTTGCGGTTCACGGGAACCAGCTGATTTCGCAATTCGTCGTTCGGAGCATGCAGCGAAACAGCCAGATTGTATCGCGAACACTCCTTCGTCAATCGCCGCATGGCCGGCGGCAACCCAACTGTCGAAATCGTGATTCGACGCGGGCTGATGCCGAGTCCCGTCGGGCTGCTCGCGATGTCGAGGGCTGGGAGCAAACGGTCCAAGTTCGCTAGCGGCTCGCCCATGCCCATCACCACGATGTGGCTCAGCCGCTCTTCCGCTGGCAACAGACGAGCCAGCCGCAACATCTGCTCGACAAACTCGCCAGTGGTCAGGTTGCGATCGACGCCATCCAATCCGCTGGCACAGAATACGCAGCCCATCGCGCAGCCAACTTGCGAACTGATACAAATCGAGCGTCGCGATTCTTCGCGCAGCAAGACGCATTCAATCTTGCCACCATCGGCCAGCTCCAACAGCAGCTTCTCCGTTCCGTCACTGGCCTCCAAATGCTTGGCGATCTGTGCGGTCCAAATCTGAAATTCGTCGGCCAGTTCGGTCCGCAGCGGCTTCGACAAATTGGTCATGTCATCGAACGTGACGGCTCGTTTCTCGAACAGCCATTGACGCAGCTGTTTGGACCGGAAGGCGGGATGTCCGTGCTCGCCCATCCAAACCGACAACTCGTCGTCGAGATCCAGGAAGTGTCTCATGCGTTCTTGCCCCGCCGCTTCTGTTCGAGCAGTCGTTCGATTTCTTGTTCCAAGACTCCCGATCCCAGTTCGGCTTCAAAAGCATCGATGTCCAGAAAGATAATATGGCTGCAATATCGAACGGCCCAGTTGTGCGACAAAGGACTGATCGCAATCACGATCCCGCGACCATGCTCGTGAGCTTCCCACATCTCGATCGCGGTGCCCATCGATGCTTCCGGAACGAACGCCACGACGACATCCACTTCGCGACACAGTCGATTGTGTTGGTAGAAGACCTCGCGAGACTTCGAATCGTCATAGTCGAGCGACTCTTGATGATTCGTCAGCGGGTCGTAAACATCCGCATCGGGAAAGTGAAACTCCAGCAACGATTTAACGTGCGAACGATAATCCTGCTCGTGCAAGACGGCTTCGCGATGCGAGCCTTGCATAATTCCAGCGATGAAGAAACGCATGCGTCTTACCTGAACTTGACGGGGTCGAGAGTCTTTTTCGGCCAACGGCTCTTCCAATGGAACACGTTCCTGCCGAAAAAGGTTCCCGCCCCCTTCGCGACTACGCTAAGATGCGGTACACCCACACTTGCCGCTCTTGACGACTCGCAACTGGAACCAAAATGAATGTCAAAACGTAAATCCAGCATACAGACAACGACCTCGATTGACGACCCGCTCGAACCGAATCTGGAACGTGCCTATGATCTTGTCATGCAGCTGATGGCGATTCCCGGCAAGACCGGGCAAGAACAGGAAGTAGCCGACTGTATCATCCTGCATCTTCGCGACGCGGGAGCACCGGCGACGGCCATCAAGACCGACAACGCTCATCGTCGAACGCCGATTCCGGGTCAGCTTGGCAACCTTGCCTTGCGGCTTCCTGGGACGATACGTGCCCCGCGCAGGCTCCTGTCGGCTCATCTCGACACGGTGCCGATTTGCGTTGGTTCACAGCCGACACGCCAGGGAAACATCGTTCGTTCGGCAAATCCGAAGTCTGGACTCGGCGCTGACAACCGAGCTGGTTGCGCCGTGTTGCTCAATGCGGCAATTGAGATCCTGACCCGCAAATTGCCTCACCCGCCGCTGACCTTCGGCTGGTTCGTGCAGGAAGAGACTGGCTTGAACGGCTCGCGGCATCTCACGAAGAGCCTATTGGCAAACCCGCAACTCGCATTTAATTTCGATGGCGGTTCGCCAACTAAGCTGACGATCGGAGCAACCGGCGGCTATCGGATGCTGGTCGAGATCGAGGGCCTCGCCAGTCACGCGGGCGGGGCTCCTGAGGCAGGTATCAGCGCGATCGCGATTGCTGCGTTGGCGATCGCAGACCTGCATCGAAACGGTTGGCATGGCGACATCAATAAAGATGGCAAGCATGGAACGAGCAACGTCGGCTATATCTTTGGTGGCGAAGCGACGAACGTCGTTACGGATCACGTCGCGCTGAAAGCCGAAGCACGCAGCCACGATCCGAAGTTTCGCCGTCGGATCATTCGCGAGATGGAGCAGGCGTTTCACCGTGCGGCGAAGGAAGTCTGCAATGTGAACGGAGTCTGTGGCAAGGTGAAGATAACTGGTCATCTCGACTATGAATCCTTCTTGCTGAAGCCGAATGAACCGTGCGTGCAAATTGCCGAGCAAGCAATCCGCTCGATCGGCGCGCAACCGGAACGTGCGATCACCAACGGAGGTGTCGACGCAAATTGGCTGACCGCTCACGGTATCCCCGCCGTCACGCTGGGTTGCGGCCAAAAGAATCAGCATACGGTCAGCGAGCTATTGAACGTCGCGGAGTTCGAAGCCGCCTGTCGCATCGGCTTGCGACTCGCCACGGCAACGGAGTCGTTATGATGGACCTCGATAGCGAAATCTGTCTCTGCTTTCACGTGACGCGGCGGAAGGTGATGAACTTCATCCGTATCGAGAAGCCGAAGCGTCCTGGCCAGTTGAGCGAATGCTTCGGTGCCGGAACCGGCTGCGGTTGGTGTCGGCCGTTCTTGGAGAAGCTGTTTGAAGAAGGCGTCAGCAACGGCGAGACGGTTGCCGACCTACCCAGCCCGGAAGATTACGCAAAGCAACGAGGAAAGTACGTCCGCGAAGGCGGCGGCACTCCACCGCCCGGAGCGACGCCGGTTGCGGATGACGAGTGATGGCCGCAGATTGATGATTTCACCAACTGGCGAATCGGAATCAGATCGGGTATCATAGAGTGCTGATCGATGAGGTTCCCCTTCACCGGAGGGGACTCGCCAGCTCAATCCCTTGTTGCTCGGCAGTATTCTATGGCACGTAAAGTAGTCAATCGCAAACAATTACGAGTAGAAGCAGAAGCTGCGGAAGCCTTGGAAAAGGCTGATGGCGCACCAAAGAAGAAGAAGGCTCCTGTCAAGCGAAAGAAGAAAGCTGCCGCAGAAGTCCGCGTCAAACTTTTCTACGGCGTGTTCAATCAGTCGCTGAAACGCGTGGCCCTGTACGAGTTCAATCAAAAGAAACAGGCCGAAAAGAAGGCCCTCGAACTCGGCAAAGACGGCAAGACGCCGCACTTCGTTCAAAAGGTGAAAGAAGCGATCACCGAATAGCTTCCTTTGCTCCAGGTGCGAAACTTCCAGCTAGAACCGATTCTAATGAGAACTCGTTCCGCATTGGCGATTCTGTTGATTCCGCTGACGTTCAGTGCTTGCGGAAAATCGACCCCACCCGCAAATGTTGCTCCGGCAGCGAAGGCCGTTCCGGCGAGCAACGGAAAGACGGCCCCTGAATCATCACAGCCAGCACCCGCCGCGTTGCCGACAACGACGGAAATCAAAAAGGTCGATGCGGCTGAGTTCACACTGGGCGAGTACCTGCCTCCGCTCGATGGTGGCAACATCGAGGTCGCTGTGCCCGATGGCTGGAAAGTGTTGCCTCGCGACAGCAAGTACGTCGTGCGATTTTCTAGCTTACAAAGCGGTGGCGGCTTGCCGCGAATCGAAGTCGTCGTCGAAGAGAATAGTCTTGGCGGTTTTGCGGATATCTCGGAAGCGAATGTCGCTGACTTTACCGCAGCGGTGGCAAAAGATTTGGAAGCAACCGCGACGGCCGTTATCGAGCCTCCGATTCCGATGGTGATCGGCTCGGTTCCATGTGCCCGCTATGTCAGCCATCTGAAGTTGAAGGTCGGTGGTGGGACCATCGTTGTCGAGCGACAAACGCTCGAGTTGCTGCACGCTGGCCGGCGCTACAAGATTAACCTCTTGGTCGAACGCGACAAAGTGACGGAGAGCCGCGACGCCGCCTACGCCATCTGTTCTTCGGTTCGCTTCCCCGCTGCCGAATAAAGCGTGCTAGTGCGAGTGATCTTGTTCGCTGTGCGATTGGTCGGCTTCACTTTGATGGATCGATGTCTTCTCGCCACCGTGGTCGTGGCCATCCGTGTGTTCATGCCCTGTTTCGGCGAGCCCGATCAAGTACGCCAACAACACGCCAAACAAAAGCGAGACGGACAGCAAGCCGCGATCGTGGTGGTGGAATTGCAACTCGGGCAAGATGTCGGCGAGTGAGATGCACAGGAAGATCCCACCAGCGAATCCCAACGCACAGCCAAGAAGATCGGGTTGCGAACTCGCTAACCCACCTAGGCCAAAGTAAAAGACGACCGCTCCGAGCGGACACATCGAGGCGAACGCCACATTAACCAGGCTGATCGACTTGCGCGTCCACCGCCCGCCACTCATCACGCAAGTTAAGGAAAGTGAATCGAGCGGTTTGTGCAGCACGATCGCGAGAAATGTACCTACGCCAACGAAAAAGGCTGCATTGTCGTGCGATCCGGCGGTCACGCTGGCACCGAGTGCCAGCCCATCGAAGAATGTGTGCAACGCCAACCCAAAAAACAGACCCGACCAGCTGAGGTGGTGCGTGTGAGTATGATCGTTACCGTGTGCGTGTTCATGCGCCCCGTGATCGCAGGTGTCCTCGTGGTGTTCGTGCCCATCACCGACTTCGTGACCGTGTTGATGGACGTGGAAGAAGCGGATCATGAAGAAGGTCAGCACCACGCCCGCGACGACCGCGTAGAAAACGTTCGCGTCGGAGTTCGCTTCGGCTAAAGCATGCGGTATCAGATGCAATAGCGCGACGCCCAGCATCAGGCCGCCCACGAAACTCATCAACAGTTGCATTCGCCGATGGGTCAAGTTTACGAAAAAGGGAAGCAAGCCACCGAGTAACGATGCCGCTACTATCAGTACACAATAGACAATGAGCAACAGATTCGGCATTTCGGGGCGAACAGCCTGTCGACGGTCTGCAAAAAAGGGGAATCGGTCAGCTTAGGCGAAAGCCGCCTGGTTACAAGGGCCAGACCGTGCCAACCGCCCGCCCCGCCAAATAAGGATCGTCCAGGAAATAACCTCTCGAAACGAGGTGGCTGGGGCTGAGTCCGCGAAGCCCCGGCTTACCATGAACTCCAATCAGCCGTGGGTCCGAAGGAATCGTTGCCGGTAAGCCGTATTGGATCGGCAGCCAGGCACATGTCTGCGCCATCAAGCAGAACATCGCCTTTGCCTTGGGGCTCCAGCTGTTGTTCGTCGTGCTCGCCGCCTGTGGCCTCGCATCGCTGTGGATGGCCATCGCGGCCGACACCGGCGCAGCACTCAATGGCATGCGGTTACTGCGCAAGTAATCGTTACCAAGGCGACATGTAGATTCCATTGCCGCGCGGGCCGATGTCGCCGGGCGGGATGCCGATGTTGTCGAGATGGCGATAGTGAAAGCTGCCATAGTATTTCGGATACAGCTCTTCGGCGGTGGGCGGTCGATTGCGTGTGCCGTAGTTGCTAGGGTAGGTCGGTGCGCCGAACGCCACCGCGCCGTTCGAAGAATAGCTCTGAGCGAACAGCCGGAATAGACCGCGTGGGGCGGCATTCGCCTCGCTCATACTCGACAGGCTTATCCCGACGAATAGCATTGCAATCGTGGTGCAGCGTTTCATACCGGCTCTCCTCGGGAGTTGGATCTGGTTTTATGCTTTCCAATTGTAGGTCGAGGGTAACGGGGGTGGGGGGTAATTTTTTGGCCAAAAATATTAAAAAATAAAAAAAAAAACACCAACAAAAAAACCCACCCCAGAACCCAAAAAAAAAAAACCG
>CAUJKL010000936.1 GCA_963204995.1 Planctomycetota bacterium
TGTCAAGACTAGGATAAGGTTCTTCGCGTAGCCTCGAATTAAGCCACATCCTCCACCGCTTGTGTGAGCCCCCGTCAATTCCTTTGAGTTTCAGCCTTGCGACCATACTCCCCAGGCGGAGCACTTAACACTTTCGCTACGTCCAAGAGGATGTGGGGGTCCCCTCGAACTAGTGCTCATCGTTTACAGCTAGGACTACCGGGGTATCTAATCCCGTTCGCTCCCCTAGCTTTCGTCCCTCAGCGTCAGAAGAGACCCAGAAAGCCGCTTTCGCCACCGGTGTTCCTGATGATATCAACGCATTTCACCGCTCCACCATCAGTTCCGCTTTCCTCTATCTCCCTCAAGCCTTATGGTTTGAAGCGCAATTCCACGGTTAAGCCGTGGGATTTCACACCTCACCTTTAAAGCCGCCTACGGACTCTTTAAGCCCAGTAATTCCGAATAACGTTCGTACGGTACGTATTACCGCGGCTGCTGGCACGTACTTAGCCCGTACTTCCTCTGAAGATCGGTCAAGCTATGGAGAGAACCCCATAGCACTTCCTCCCAACTGACAGCGGTTTACAACCCGAAGGCCTTCATCCCGCACGCGGCGTCGCTCCGTCAGGCTTTCGCCCATTGCGGAAGATTCTCGACTGCAGCCATCCGTAGACGTCTGGGCAGTGTCTCAGTCCCAGTGAGCCGGGCCATGCTCTCACACCCGGTACCCATCTTCGGCTTGGTGGGCCTTTACCCCGCCAACTACCTAATAGGACGCGGACTCATCCTCGGCCGGAATCACACCTTTGATCCGGAGATATTATCCAGTATTACCCACAGTTTCCCGTAGCTATCCTGGAGCCAAGGGCAGATATCCACGCGTTACTCTCCCTTTCGCCGCTTTCATTTACTTCAATCGACCGAAGTCTCAATCCGTAAAATCGCGCACGACTTGCATGCCTAATCCACGCCGCCAACGTTCATTCTGAGCCAGGATCAAACCCTTCAATTTATTTGCTTACTGCGAAACAGAACGAAATGAATTCCGTTCTACGCGCAGGTGACAAGCTTCCTAAATCGACGGCTTAAACCATCGTTGGGATCTCGGAAAGATCCCTAATTAGCCAAAAACTTCACAGTCTCAAGCTGTTTCTCAGGAGGTTCACTACCAAATTGTCAAAGATCAATTTACCTTCCCGATGAGAGACGAACCCTCAGGGGGAAGCATCAAATCTTAGGGGAAAGCAGCGGTCTGTCAACCGCCGTTTCAAAAATCTTGCCAAGTTGTTTTTCCCCGGCTAGACCCCGCATCGCCATTACTGGCGAAGGTCAAAAGATAGCTGGCCAACGTGTGGCAGCCAAGGGGGTGAGGCGACGATTCTCAAACTATTTTTGAACCGCGGCGCGAAGATCACGCGAGGTGGTGGACTGGGTAAATCGTGCGGGCGAGTTCGGTGCTGCGCAGTCCCGGAATTGCGATGGGAACTGGGGCCGATAGACTGCATGCTGGAAAGCGAGGGAGCTGTGATGACAACGAAACCGAGAGCGGTTGTATTGCTGAGCGGAGGACTCGATTCGACTACCATCCTGGCGCTCGCAATACAGAGCGGCTTCGAGCCCTACGCGGTCAGTTTCCGCTATGGTCAACGCCACGAAATTGAATTGACCGCCGCAGCCCGGATTGCCGCAGCGGCGGGTGTTGCGAAACACATCCTCGTCGACGTTGACATGCGGCAGCTGGGCGGTTCTGCACTAACCAGCGACATCGCTGTGCCAAAGAGCAAAACGGTCGACGACATCGGCACTGAAATACCCGTGACTTACGTCCCTGCTCGCAACACGGTCTTTCTCGCGTATTCACTGGCGTGGGCGGAGACACTGGGTGCGGGGGACATCTTCATCGGCGTGAACGCCGTCGACTACAGCGGCTATCCAGATTGCCGCCCCGAATACATTGAAGCCTTTGAACGCATGGCCAATCTGGCAACCAAGGCCGCGGTCGAAGGAACGCAGCCGATCAAGATCCACACGCCGCTAATTCATCTCACCAAAGCTCAGATCATCAAGACCGGTTTGTCGTTGGGGGTGGACTACTCGATGACGACCAGCTGCTATGACCCGGCAAAGGACGGAACCAGCTGCGGCCATTGCGACGCGTGCCTCCTGCGGCGCAAGGGTTTTATGGATAACGGACTCGTAGATCCAGCGGCCTAGTTCACGCTAACCAACATCGTGAGAAGCGGAATCGGTTCGCAGGCTCATCAACAATTCGACGTCGCCCAGCGGGGCACCAATCGATTGAGCAATGGCGTTCGCAGCGAGCCCTTGATCTGCAAGTTGATAAACGGCGTCTCGCCGGGCAGCGATTTCAATGGAGGGCACGGGTAACTCGCCACACGGCAGACCACCGCCTGAGTCGTCACCAGCGCTCAACTCTTCAATCGCGGCGAGCGTGTCAGCACAGGGCGAGATGCCGAGTTGTTCGGCTCGCGAGATCGCCGTCTCTAGCCGCGCCGTCTCTTCACTTGCGATTCGGATGATCGCTTGCAGCGCGCTCATCTTCGAGTCGAGTTCGGCTTTGAGATGGCGAGCTGTCTCGTGCATCTCGACTTGCCAGCGGAGAAGCTCCGGCGGAGCATCGAGTAACGGCGTCGCTTGCCGCGCGTCGTCAAGCTTTCGACGCGGCGCGGGTTTCTCCTCCTTTTTGATCTTCGCTGAATAACGCCACGAACGGCGCAGCAGCAAGAAAATGATAATCAGCATCCCCGCAGCGAACATCCCCGACGAGGCATTGCTGGCAAGTAAGTACATCTCGGCGACTCCCTTCGGCACACGATCAATTCAAAACGCACACGCAGTTATGAACGCTGTGGGGGATGGGGTCAGGAGTCTTTTTCGGTTGCACTCGCATCCATCCGCGAGCCGTTTGGCCGAAAAAGACTCCCGACCCCGTTTCGGCATCAGTCGCGATAGGCGCGGCGAGCTTCGTCATACACATCCTTGAGCGCTACCTTCTTATCTTCGGCGATTTGACGACACGATTCGTACTCCGGCGAAAAACTCGTGCTACCATCCGCCAGAAGCGCGAGTTTTCCCACAACGCTGCCATATTGCGTCTCGACGTTGTGTTGGCGGCGTTCGAGCTTGTGGCGACTGGCTGGCCAGCGGCGTATCCCGAGCGTCGCCGTCTCGCGAAAGATGATCTTTTCCAGCTTTTTGATGAGGCTAGCATCACACAGCACGCTGAGCTTCATGCCGGGCCGATTCTTCTTCATCTGGATCGCCGTCGTATAAACGTCCAATGCCCCCGCCTCGGCCAGCAGATTCGTGCAGTGCCCCACGACCTCGCCGCTAATGTCGTCGAGATTGGTCTCCAGTACCCAGACTTGATCCGAGTGCGGGTCATCACCCGTTTCGCCGATAATCAATCGCAAGACATTGGCCTGTTCCTTCAGTTCCTTCGTTCCCGCGCCGTAGCCGATCGTCTCGATTTTCATACCGGGCAGCGATCCGAATTCGTCCACCACGGTCGCCGCGATCGCAGCTCCCGTTGGCGTCGTCAGCTCGCAATCAATCGAAGTAGCTTCAATCGGAATTCCTTTGAGCAATTCGGCCGTGGCCGGCGCGGGAATCGCGACTCGCCCATGTGCAATCACAATATGCCCGCAACCGGTCGGGATCGGCGAGCAGAAGATGCGATCCACACCGAGCAGGTCCAGCCCGATCGCACTGCCAACGATATCCGCAATCGAATCGACCGCTCCGACTTCGTGGAAGTGAACCTTGCGAATGGTCGTCCCGTGGACTTTCGCTTCGGCTTCCCCCAGTCGCGTGAAGATCCGCTTCGCCAATTCCTTTTGCGACCCGGTCAACGAACTGGCATCGATCATGTCGGTGATGTGGTGCAGGTGGCGATGGGCGTGTTCCGGCTCGTGTTCGACATTGACTTTCGTCGCCCGAAAGCCGTGCCGCTTGACCTCTTCGCTCGCCAGCCGACAACTAGGCAGACCGAGCGAGTCGATTCCGGCCTGAATCACGGCGAGATCCACGCCGACATCCGCCAGCGCTCCCAAGGTCATGTCACCGCTGATGCCACTTGTGCAGTCGAAATATGCAATTCTCATGGTGTTCCTATCGTGGCCTCGAATTTGAGCTGTCAATTTCGCTGTCAGCGTCCTGCAAAGCAAGAGCAAAGCCTTGGGTGATAGCGATTCTTCGGTGCGAGCCAGCGGTCTCAAGCGATCACGCGACGGAGGCACCCAACAGCGGTGGCATGGGGCAATCGAGCGAATCGGCGATCGCCCTTAACAACTCACCTTCGGCGGTCGTGACAACTCCATCGGCCATGACCGCGATCGTCGCCGCATGCAACACGCGCTTCTTCACGCCGACCGATCCTTGCGCCAACTTGTCGAGTGCTTCGCCGACCTGCTTCAACGAACACTCGCCGCGAGGACGCATCACCAGCACCTTCTCAACGGCAAACGCAGCCGACGCCTGCTCGAACGCCGATTTCGCGCCGGCCTCGTCGGCATGCCCCAAATGCGACAGCGCGGAAATCAGATTACTGACTTCTTGTTTCACGCCGCCAATCGATAGGTAAGTCGCCCTTTGTGGCTTGTGGCCGTGAAAGTGTTCGTCCAAGTGTCGAATCAAGACACGCTGCAAGGCGAACTCGAACAGATCGATCTTCGCGTCTGCCTTCATCAACTCGAGCACGGTTTCGCGAAAGTCCTGGTATTGGCTCGGCGATAGATTTCTCAGCGTGTTCCCGGCGATCTCAACCAGCGGCAGGCGAGTTGCGGGACCTTGCGTTTCGATCAACGGAGCCAGCCGATTCGTTTCCTGATGCGAAAGATCGCCCAGTTTGGCCTGCACGATTTGCAACTGGTTCGCGCGAATTTCAGCGTTCGAGTCCAATAACAAACCTGCGACCACGGCACGACAGCTGAACGGATCACGAAGGGCGTCTCGTAAAGCGTCAGGAAGCCGGTCCAGCAACCCTTGAATGTAATCGACGTGCTGCATCGTCGGCTCGCCAACAGCCGCCATCACAATGACCGGATCGACTGGAATCCGAGACTCGCCCATGCCCGCAGTCGCCAATCCGCCGAGGGAACGCGTGAGTCCTTCGAGCGCCGCTTGCGGGTCGTCCTTTGTCTTTTTGGACGGCTTGCTGCTGGTTTTCTTGACAGCCGAGGAAAAGTCGCCGTCGAAGCTCGGATCAATGCATTGAATTCGCTTGACCAACGGCGGGTGCGTGGACAGTGCCTGGAAGAGAGATTGTCGACAACTGCCGAAGAACATGTGACTGGCAATTTCCGCTTCCGCTGATTCCATTCGCGAGCCGGCCGATAGCGCACCGATCTTTTTGAGAGCTCCGCCGATACCGTCTGGATTACGAGTGAACTGAACGGCGGACGCATCGGCCAGGTACTCGCGTTGCCGCGAGACGGCAGCCTTAATCAACCTTGCGAAGAACAAGCCCACGTAACCGATAACGATCATCGCCAACCCAAGCACGATGATTTGCCCGCCACTTTTCTCGCGCCGGTTGCTCGAACGAAAACCGCTGCCACGGACGATGTAATAGCCAATGATCGCGATCAGCAAGATCCCGTGCAGTAGTCCCATCAGCCGCAGATTCAGCCGCATGTCGCCATTGAGAATGTGGCTGAACTCGTGCGCAATCACGCCCTGCAGTTCGTCGCGGCTCAGATGTTCGACCGTGCCACGGTTGACTCCGATCACGGCGTCGCCTGGCGTGAATCCCGCCGCGAATGCATTGATGCCTGGTTCATTGTCGAGCAGATACACAGGCGGCACGGTTGTCCCGGCGGCCAAAGCCATCTCTTCGACGACGTTCAACAATCGCCGCTCCAGCGGGTCGCGCGAGTTGCCTTGCAGACGTCGACCGCCTAATTGTTCAGCAACTCCGGCACCTCCGGATCGCAACTGCGCCGTTTTATAGAGACTGCCCATCGTGATGATGGCGATCGTGCCACCGGCCACCAGCAGCAGCATTTGGGGTTGCCACCAGCTAACGCCTACGGACGGGTCGCTCGTTCGCGAATTGGCAAAGGTGAGAGTCCCGACCGCCGCTACATAGAGCGTTAGAATCATCGCCGCCACGGCGAAGAAGAAATAGACAACGAGAAGACTCGTCCTACGGCGAGCCGCTTCTTGACTGCCAAAAAAATCCATTGGCAACGCGTTCCCAAGTTCGATAATCGGCGATTATTGTCGGGTGCCACTGCTGGCTCGTCCAGCAGTGATTCCCGCTCGAGCTCGGCACTGCTGGGCAAGCCAGCAGTGGCACCTCATCTGAATTCTCAATCAGGCACTAGAATTTAACTTGCGGTGCGTCGCGTTCCTTCTCGACTTCGATCTCGAATAGTTCGGCGCTGCCGAAACCGAACATGCCGGCCAGCACGACGGCCGGAAACTGCTCGCGCTTCGTGTTGTAGGCGGTGACGGCGTCGTTGTATCCCTGGCGAGAAAAGGCCACCTTGTTTTCGGTCGAGGTCAGTTCCTCCTGGATGTTCAACATGTTCTGGTTGGCCTTGAGGTCGGGATACGACTCGGCCAAGGCGAACAATCGTCCGATCGCACCGCCCAGTTGACCCTCGGCACTGCCGAGACCTTTCATCGCCGCAGGATCGCCTGGATTCGCGGTCGCCTTTTCTGATGCCTTGTAAGCCATATTGCGAGCCTGAATGACGGCTTCGAGCGTTTCCTTCTCGTGCTTCATGTAGCCCTTGGCGGTCTCGACCAGATTAGGAATCAAGTCGTACCGGCGCTTCAACTGCACGTCGATTTGGGCGAACGCGTTTTTGTAGCGATTACGAAGCGTCACCAGCCCGTTATAGATCGCAATACAGAACAGCGCAACGATCACAACAAAACCGATGAACCCACCGAAGAAAATGAGAATCGCGTAAGTCATCAAAATGCTCCGAGGTGCAGTTGAGAATTCGTGCGAGCGTCGCGGGCAGCCGGAACGAACTCCAGGAACCGGCCGCAACGCCAACTATTCGTTCGCAATCATAAGATATTGCGAAGGCACGAACAGCCCGACCGGATAAAACCTGGCAAAACAAGATCTCATCGCCCGACTGAAGACGAAGGCAACGGCCCGTAAATCGGTTTATGCTTCGTATAGCCGCCGTCGATCGTAAGCACTTCGCCGACGCACCAGCAATCGTCCGACCAGAAGTACATCGTGGCGGCCGCGATGTGGCGAGGTGCGGTGAGTCCGCCGAGTGGCATGGCGTCTTCGACGGCTTGCAACCGTCCCGCGCTGACCTCGTTCTGGGCTGCCATCGTGCCTCGCAGCGGCGACGGTGCGAGGCCGTTCAGAATCAAACCGTGAGCTTCGACAAAGTGGCGAGACTGTAACTTCAGCAGATTCAACAACCCGCCCTTCGATTCTTCATACGCCGCACTCGCTCGGCCTTCGGCTCCGACGGTCGCTGATGTCGAGAGGATGATGACGCCGCGAGCGCCTTTCGCAAAACCGCCATGTCGCACGCCTTGCTTGATCACGTTGTGCGTACCCCATAGATTCACTTCGCAGGAACGCATGACGTCTTCCTTCGTCAGATCCTCGGGCGGAGTGAGCGGCTTGGGAGAGATACCGGCCGTGTGCTGCAAGTAGTTGATCCCCGGATGTCGTGCAAACAACCCGCGCACGTCGTTCTCGTCGGTCACATCGACTGTCTCCGCGACCACTTCAACACCGGTAGCATTCGCTGCGGATATTGACGCTGCGAAGTCCGCCAGCGTGGCTTTCTCCGTGCCGACCATGATCGTCGGCGAGTGATCGACGAGGACGAGCTTCCTCAGTCCCAGCCACTCGATGACGTGCGTTGCCATGTGCTGGCCCATCAAGCCCACGCCGATGATCATGGCGTCGGCATTCGGTCGGTAGTTCAGCGGTGTCGCCAAGGCAGCATCCCCATGACTGGTAATTGCGAAACGGAAAATCGATTGCTCCGTGGACTAACAATGTAGACGGGGCACTCCGTGACCGGAACTCTCGAACTCAGATCAAGAAACAAAATGGCGGCTCGTGTCGCGGAAAACACAAGCCGCCCATGTTGATGATGGAGTTGAGTGTTGAGCAATGCTACGCTGAGCGATTAAGCACCTCGCGACTGGAAGATCGGCCCTGGTACGGGGGCTCCGACGTAAGGCGTGCTGTTCATGCTCTCGCCATAGAAGCTAACGCCTCCGTCCTTGCCCTTACCGCCCTTTTGGACGGCACCCTTCTGATGTGCTCCCAGGTGTTTTTGGTGAGCGCCCTTTTGGTGAGCACCCTTCTGGGAGACTCCCTTTTGGCAGGCATCGCAACCTTTTTGGGCTACGCCTTTCTGACAGGCACCCTTTTGACAAGCGTCGCCACCCTTCTGGCAAGCGCCCTTCTGGCAAGCGCCCTTTTGATAAGCGCCCTTCTGGCAGGCTCCCTTTTGGCAAGCATCGCCACCCTTCTGGCAGGCGTCACACTTTTGGGCAGCACCGCCGCCAGATCGTCGAGCAAGAAGCTCAAATGCGTCTGTTGAGTTGACATTGGAGAGTAGAAGTGCGCTGGCAGCGATTACCGCTAGCGAGAAACATCGTAGCTTAGCCTTCATCATGCAAGTCCTTATTGTTCGACAGCTTAAGTTGGGACGGATCGACCGGCTGGTGATTTCCGGAAACGTAAAGGAGGTCGTGTGGCCACGTCCAGAACATTCGGATCGGCCTGCTCAATACTATCAATATCGACGGCTATCACCGGATTTGACAGACGAACTCAAACGGTTGGCATAACCCATACCATCCAAACGACTGCTATCAAACGCAGTATTGACGCGATCAGGCCAAGTGGAATCGGAGTTCGGACTTGCCCCGATTCAGGGCACTCGCTTTTCATTCGGTACCCGTGTATAGTAAAAGCACCTCGGTTAGGTTTCTGCCCCACCTTCCGAGTCAGGCCCTACGAGGTTTCTGCCCCACCTCGCTGGGCCGTTTTTATTTCTTGGCGTTTGACGCGAGCATTCTGTAAACTGCTCGCAGCGTCGATTTAGCACCCCAGCGATAGCCGACTCAAAACACCCCTGACCGACACCAGACAGAGGAACCTTTCCATGTTGTTGCGAACCACGTTAGCGATTCTGATGTGCCTCACCTTCTGGGCTCCGAGTATTGCCGCCGAGCCAACTGACGGATCTGCTGAAAGTCAACTTTCCACTGACGTCCCACACTTCGTCGAACTGTTTAACGGGCGCGATCTTTCGGGATGGGTGGACGTCAACACGAGCCCGGAGACCTGGCAGGTCAAGGATGGCTTACTGGTGTGCAGCGGCCAACCAATCGGTGTCATGCGATCGGCACAGCAATACGAAAACTTCATTCTGCACATCGAGTGGCGGCATATGACGCCCGGCGGCAACTCGGGTGTCTTCGTGTGGAGCGACGCGGCTGTGGCTGACGGCAGGCGTCTTCCCAAAGGCATGGAAGTGCAGATGCTGGAACTGGAATGGGTGAACCTGCATCGCAAGGAGAATGGTGAGCCGCAGGACATCGGCTACATCTCGGGCGAGTTGTTTGGTGCTGGCGGCTTGACTGCGACGCCGGACAATCCAAGAGGGTCGCGCAGCAAATCGCTCGAACTGCGCTGCAAGGGCGCGGGGGAGTGGAATGTCTATGACGTCGTGTGCGTCGATGGCACGGTCAAGTTGTCGATCAACGGCAAGTTCGTGAATTCCATCCGAGATTCCTCCATGCGGAAAGGATATCTGTGTCTGGAATCGGAAGGCGCGGAAATTCACTTCCGTAATATTCGCATCCTCGAATTGCCTCCCGGCATCACGCTGCCGGAGCAAATTGCGGACGTGATTGAGTGAATGCCGCGAGCCGGTTGCCCAATAAAGTGATATCAAAATCCAATTCGTGGTCGTCCTGAATTCGTGGGGCCA
>CAUJKL010000937.1 GCA_963204995.1 Planctomycetota bacterium
CCACCAATAAAATCACAGCCTCGGAGTGCGTCTTTTTTGTCGAGCTTTGACCATTCCCGCTCCATTCTGTTGCGAGACGCAAAGAACTTAGCGATTCGCGGTGATGGATAGCATCGTCAACCGAAGCTTCTGGTGCGTGAGCGTTCTGTTGGGGCGCTTCGACCGCATGAGGCGATCTGGAAAGTCGCGTAGTGGGGTGAGCAAGCCAATGGTCGTCAAATGCCGGCGATATCATTGCCATCATCCGGCGGCACGGTAATTGCTTTAGCTAGTCGTGGAGTACCTGCCAATCGTGCGGGTGCTAATGCCCTCAGCAGGGCCTTGATCGTAACTTTGCGAAAAACGCGAGCAGCCGCCATGGTAACCCGAAGCGTAAGCGAGGAATTGAGGCGAGAATCGGCGCCGACCTCGCTCACGCTTCGGGTGACGATCAAGGTTCCCCAGCAGACCTAATGCAAACTATACGAGGTAAGAAACGATGACTATTTCAGAAGCGCCAACGCGTCGAGTAGGCACTGAACTGCGACGCATCCGTGACAGCTGGAGCAAAGCCGAGCGCGAACGACGTCGCAAGCTCGGCGAACGACGTCGCATGATGCTATTGCAAATGCTGTCACCCACCGTAAATCAGCACGTGGCTTAGTTTAGTAGGAGCGAGATGATGCCGTTTTGTCACGATAGAAATCCTGCCCGTCGGAACTACGCTGCCGATGCACTGCGATGCTTAGACCGTGATCCTCTCTTTCACGGACGAACGAACACGCTACAGATCGAACACGCCGATGATGGTATTACTCTCACCGGGACATTACCAACTTACTACTTGAAACAGATGTTGCAGAAAGTACTCAGACCACTTCGTATTAACATCGACAACCACGTGCATGTCGTCTCGGCAAATGGCGTTAGTGCCATTGACCGAGACTGAAAGCGATTCTTGGCGAACGGACTGCTGATGTTTCTTGTTCCGATCGCGATCCACGGTTGGGGCGATGATGCCGAAGCGTCGTTCCAGTACGAAGGCAACTTGGCCTCGGACTCGCCGCGTTCGAAGTACTTGTTCTCTTGCTGCATACTCGTACTGTTTGCCTATGTAGCTGGAGCCGCAATCGCGGTCTGGAAGGTGAGTGCGAGCAAAACGACTCACGCGGAATTGAACACGGACTGAGGGCATCCCAGTCGCCACAAGGCAATCGGCCAACTTCTGTGTTGGAGCCTGATCCCAAGCCGTGGCAGTGCTAGCAGTTACAGCATCGACTTGCTGTTGTGAAAAAGACGGTCTCCGACCATGTTGTGTTTTTCAGCGCACAACGGAAGGAGACCGTCATGGAAGTTCGATTGGAAAAGGATGGCCCCGCCATCGGTTCGGCGAGTCAAGCCATCGATAGTTTTGCCGTCGAGATCAAGGATCGTCAAGCCCGTTGGCGTGGGCGTGTGACCGAAGATCCCTCGGCCTTTCCCGAGGTCCAAGCCGACATTCGGCAACAGTACCAGTTGGCGGCCGACTTGATGACCGCCGCCGTGCTGGCCGAGGCAACCGGACATCTCGCCATGCAGGACCATGTCCAACAGGTTCGCCAGAACGCCCGCCTCTCCTTGAAAGCTCCCCAACACCGGCCCTTGAAATTACGTTTGGCGGGCGGGCTCGTCGTTTGGCTCCTCACGTTGTACTGTGCGCCCCGTTCCCGCAAACAAGAGGAAAACCATCCACAGCAACGCGTCGGGCTCTATCCGGAACTGCAATCCGGAACTGGCCGCCTTGGGTGTCCGTCACGGCAGTTGTCCGGCGCTGCAATCGCTGGTGGCGCGGACCGTGGCCCTGTGCCCGTCGATCGAAGCGGCCCGCAAGGAACTGCGGCGGCAAGGCGTGGTACTCGACAAGAAGACCGTCCGCCGCATCGCGGAACAACTGGGCACCGAGTTTCTCGCCTGGCGGCAGCGCGAGTTGCTGGCCTGGCGGATGGGATTGACTCCCGCCGGCGACGAACTGGCCGGCAAACGGGTGGCCGTGCAGATCGACGGCGGCCGCATCCGGTTGCGGGAAAACAAAAAACGTCCCGCCAAACGGAAGAAAGGTCAGCGGGTGAAATTCAAGACGCCGTGGCGGGAACCGAAAGCGTTGATCATCTTCACCTTCGACGAGCGCGGCAAGATGACGAAGCAGCGTCAGCCGCTGATCGACGGCACGCTGCTGAGCCCGGACCATCTGGCGGAACTGGTCGCCTGGCACTTGCACCGACTGGGCGCGGCGAAGGCCCAGACGGTGGTGTTTTTGTCGGACGGTGCCCCGTGGATTTGGAACCGGCTGGATTGGATCATGGGCCGGGCCGGGCTGGAGCCGTCGAAGACGGTAGGCGTGCTGGATTGGTGTCATGCGGTGGAACACATCAACCGTGCCTTGCAGTCGCTGAAGTTGAAGGCGGCAGCGCGGCAACAGGCGTTTGTGCAGATGCGGACGTGGCTCCAGCAAAGCCGTTGGTCGAAGATCGTGTCGCGGTGGAAACGGTTGGCGAAAGGTCGGACGGAGAAACACCAGGGGTGGACGGAAATCGAGTATCTTCGCAAGCACGGCGAGGCCGGCCATCTTCAATACCTGTCGTTCCAGCGGCGAGGTCTTCCGTTGGGTAGTGGTGCGATCGAGAGCACGATCCGCCGCGTGATCAATCTTCGGTTGAAGGGCAACGCGAGGTATTGGTTGGCGGAGAACGCGGAAGCGATCTTTGCGTTGCGGGCCTCGTTGCTGACGGATCGCTGGGAGGAGCAACTGGCGGAAGTCCAGCGAAGCATGACGCGGGACGCCAGTCTGACGTGGGAATGGTCAGCGCCAACGATCTCGCCGGAGGGAGCTGTTCCAACACCGCCGACCGCCGCGCAAGTACCGGGAGAACACGATGTTAAAGCCGTCGCCGCATGACACGATTTGGGATCACACCCGGTTGATATTCTGGACCACCATGACCGTAGCTGCCATCCTGACAGTGAAACAATACGGTCAAATGCA
>CAUJKL010000938.1 GCA_963204995.1 Planctomycetota bacterium
GACGATGATGATTTTGAACGTCACGACCCGTCGTCCGAATGCGGCGACGGCATCTTCCGGCTTGTCTCAACCGGACTCGTCGCGCGCACGGAACAACCGGGTCTGCAAATGTTGTTTGCCGCGGTTGGCGAGCTTCTACAAGAGAAACATCTGTCGACGGAGACGTTTCGGATACGATTCGTCGGTCATGGCGGAGAGATTGTACGTTCGTGTGCCGAGCGAGCGAGATGCAGCGCGGTTATCGAGATTTGTCCGCCGATACCGCACGACCATGCGATGCTCGAGTTGAAGCAGGCACCGTGTCTGCTCTTTCAGCAGGCGCAGTGGGGTATGCGTCGGCGTTTCGCCGAATACTTCGGGGCACGTAAACCGATCCTGGCGTTTCCGTCGTATCCCGGCAGCATGTCGGAGCGATTGCTCGGTGAATACGGCGCTGCCGAGGTTGCCGCTGACAAGGATTCCCTGAAGCGAGTTTTGAAGTCATGGCACGATCGGTTCCAGTGCGACGGTCGTCTCGCATTGGATGTTAACGAGCCGCTGGTGCGCACGTTTAGCGCGTCGCACCGTGCTCGGGAACTGGATGCCATGCTCACACGAGTACTCGACACGTGTCGACCGTCGATCGATGAAGAGAGCTAAGTTTTGTTCGTGCTTTGTCCATCTGGAGTTGCTAGTTGCTAGTTGCTAGTGGCTAGTGGCTAGTGGAGATCCAGCCTCGGTTCATGCAGAGCTTGGATAGTATTGTTGACAAGTTTGTCCACCGTGTAGTCGATGCCTAACACACCTGTTGAAAATGCTGACGAACGGCGTACGCGACAGTGGGCGGCGACCTATGCGTCCACTGCTGAATATGCCGCGCCGGAGATCTACCTGGGCCGCCGATTGCACGTGTTCGAAAATTGGGGGCCGCGTCCCAGTGCCGGCTCGCATGTCCTGCAGGTCGGTTGTGGTGATGGCTACTTTGCGGGCCTGTTGTTGGAGCATGGCTATCGAGTTACGGCGATCGACAAGGCGCCGGAGTTGATCGAGAAGACGCGGCAACGAAATCAACCTTTTCTGGATGCCGGCATGCTGCGGACCGAGATCGTCGATATCAACAAGCCCTGGCAACTCGATCAGGAGTTTGATCATACGATCGCTGTCATGCGGAGCTTCTTTCGCTATTGCGACGCTCCTGAATTCGGACTGCGACAGATCGCCGCTGCGACGCGTCATAAGCTGCTGATCGACGTGGACCCGCGTCAGTATTCGGTTCGCCTGGCGCGGCGGCAGATTGCGGATGCTGGATTTACCGGCATCCGTGCCAGGGCGTTCCTGACACCGCAAAAGCGGCAATTGGCGCGCCCCATCCAGAAGTTACTGTGGTCCTGGGAATGCATCCCGTTGCTGTATCGTCCGCTGCTGTGCCGCAAATTCCATGTCTGGATGGCCGCCGTCCGCGAAGCAAATTCACCAGAGGGGCACGGTCGATGAGTCTGGCAGCGGTTCGCGCGCAATCGCCGGAATGGGCCGCGCAACAATACGTGCGGGCGGGCGAGCACCGCGCAATGATGAAGGCCGCCCAACTGGCCTTCACGCTGCGCCTCGGTCTGTGGTTCTTGCTGGTCCTCACTTCCGCATCCATGTACACGGTATCGCGAGACATCTATACGTATGAAAAACAGGCGCGAGCAATTGCCGAAGAACTTGCCGCAGGAACCCGTCCGCTGTCCAGCTGGATCGACGAAGGTTGGTTTGAATTCTTGGGGGTCGTCTATTATTTGTTCGGAAACAACAGCTTTGTCAATATGACGATTGCCGTCTTCGTCAACGCGTTGGCGGTGGGGTGGGCGACGGCCATGTTGTATCGTCTGGCGTTGGCGGTATCGGACGATCATCGCGTGGCCGGGGCGTCCGCCATGACCTTCGCGTTGTTTCCCGGCGCGATCTTTTTCCAGTCGCTGCCGCTGAAGGAAGGCATTTCCGTATTTGCGGTCACCGCGATTGGTTGGGGGCTGGTGCAAGTCTTTCACCTCCGCTCGCCCAAAGGATGGCGCGCGTGGCTGATTGGAGTGCTGCTGATCGCGGGGCTGCGTGTTTATCTCGTGCCGGTGGTTTTGTACATCAGCTTGCTCTGCCTGATTCCCATGCCGCGCCGCGGACTGCTGAGTCGGGTGGCCGTACTTACGGTCTGGGCGGCTCTGTTTGCCCTTGTTGCGTTATATTCTGTTCGACAAGCTGGGGTAGACATCAGCAAGCACGAATCGCTGCAGTATTTTGACATCGATCGGCTCAACGAGACGCGGACCAGCTTGGTGCGTGGCAGCGGCGCTATGTACGATGACAAACGCAATGTGCAATTTGGGGACGATCCGCTTCACAATCTGAATCTGGCGGTACGGGGAGCATTCTTTTTCATTGTCAGCGTCGATTTGTCACATATTCGTTCAACTCGACAGGCGGCTGCGGTTCCCGAGGCATTGCTCCTGCTTTATGCGCTCCCTTCACTGTTCGTCGGCATCGTCGGTGGGATTCGAACTCGCGGCAAGGTCATACTTCCGGTCATCTTGCTGTTTTTCGCGTTGTTGATCGTCTACAGTTCGGCGTCGACGAACCTGGGGGCGATGTACCGTTGGCGTTTACAGGCATTGCCGTTCTTGTTGATTCTCGTTTTCCAGGGCGCCGCCCTCCGCCGCCGCGGGGGCTTTTACTGGTTCATCAATCGCTTTCGGTTGCCCATGCCCGAACGACATGTCAGTGTCCGAAGGACCGTCGGATCGTAGGACGTATACCCAGTTCCACTCGACTTGGTCTGCGGTCGCTCCCTTCATTTTCTGGCACGACTTCACACGAGTTGAGTCGTAACAGTTTTGTCGCCGCATAATGGACAAGTACAACAAACCGGTGCGGAAATGAGTTGGCTAAAGACGAAATTGTTCTATCTAAAGTTCAGAACCTTTAAGAAAGGCGTTTTCCTTTCATACGCTCAGTTAAAGCAGCGGGAGAGACTCTCTCCGGATGAACTGGATAAAATCAACTGGTCCAAGACCAAGGCCCTCATTCACCACGCCTACAGTTTCACACCGTTCTATAAGAAACGATTTGATCAGAACAGCATCGATCCCCACGACATCAAGACGTCCCAAGATTTTACACGCATTCCATTTCTCACACGCGACGACCTCAGAAACCACTTTCATGAGTTGATTGCCAAGGGTGTCGACCAAAAGCACTTTTCACCGACCGCTACAGGAGGCAGCACGGGAGTTCCTGTCAAAGTGTTGCTAGACAAGCGGGTGCCCGCAAGCTCGATCAAATGGCGCGTCTATGACTGGTGGAATGTTTCACCGGCTGCAAATATGGCAAAACTCTGGCGTGCATCTGACGCTGCCACGAAAGATACCTTCTCGAAACGGCTGAAACGTTGGCCCGTAAAGATCGCATTGCTAGATGTGTCCGAGATGAGTAAGCATGCCCTACGCGGTTTCGTGGATGAGTTTAATGAGTTAAAGCCGGAGGTTGTCCATGGCTATGTCGGGTCCGTGGATTATCTTGCATCGTTTGTTGAAGAGAACAAGCTTCGCTTAAGCCCACCCAAGGCCATTTGGGTAACCGGTTCTCCGTTTTCTTCCGTACAGCGTTCCAGGATTGAGCGAGTCTTCGATGCACCGCTTTATGACCAGTACGGCTCCAGCGAAGTCAACTGGATGGCGTGTCAGTGCGGGCAGAGAAGGGGCTTGCACATCGTGCATGATCTACGTCGCATAGAATTCATAAATGGGGAAGACGCACCTTGTGGAGTGGGCGACGAGGGCGACATCTCGGTCACCGACCTTGAGAATTATTGTTTTCCCTTGATTCGATACTTAAACGGGGATCGAGGACGTCTCTTAGATGAGCGATGCGCCTGCGGCGTCACGCTGCCTCTGATGGACTGCGTCAAGGGGAGAAACATCGAGCATGTCAGAGTGCCGGACGGCACGGTCTTAAGCGCTGCTTATCTGACGACTATTTTCGACGACTGTCCTGAGGCGGTAAAGAGTTTCCGGATCAAGCAAGACGAGGATTATACGCTGCATCTGAGATTCGTACCCAACAAGGCCTATCCACTGTGGGCGAAAACCGTCAACGAGGCCGAGAGCCAGCTGAAAAAGCGAACGCATAATCGAATCAGAATTCTGGTCGAGGAAACAGATCATATCGGTCATGTTCGCGGGAAATTGCAGTTCATTTCAAGTGATGTGCCGGCGAACTGAGCGGCCTTCAACAATCGGAGCTGGAAGACAAATAATCGTAGTTATCGAGATTGATTGGGAGGGGCAGTCGTGAGTGGCCCTCACAGGATCCTATTCCTGATCGATACGCTGGAGATGGGCGGTACGGAGCGAAGTCTGCTGGAGATCTGCAAACGGCTCGACCCTTTGAAATTCACGCCTATTGTGTGTTCGATCTACCAGGGCAATCAACTTCAGGAAGAGTTTGAAGCGGCGGGAATTCTCGTCGAGCCTCTGAATTTGCAAGGCCGGTATCAGTTTTGGGAAGCGCGGCGACGACTCTCTCGCCTGACCAAGTCGTGTCGTCCTGACCTGATCCATTCCATGCTGTATCGGGCCGGCATCCTCTCGCGCATTTTGCCCGACAGCGGTCGGATTCCTGTGCTGACAAGTTTGGTCGGCATTTTTTACGATCCAATCATCTTGAAATTCAATCCTCAGCTGTCGTGGTGGAAAACACAACTGGTAAAAGGGCTAGATCGATTGACGGCATGTCGTTGCACGCACTTTCACTCCGTATCGGAATCGGTGAAGGAATCATACATGCGCCACTTGCACATCCGCGCAGATCGCATCACCGTGATTCCACGCGGTCGCGAGCCGCGGGAACTTGAAGTGCCGAGAGCATCAGACCTGCGAGCGTCGCTGGGCTTAGCGCCGACGGATCGCGTGTTACTGAACGTTGGCCGACTCTCACGGCAGAAAGGGCAAGTCAACTTGATCCACATGATGCCGTCGGTTCTCGATGCGTTTCCCAGCGCAAGACTATTGATTGCGGGTGACGGCGAACTTCGCAGTGAGTTGGAGGCGGAGATTCGCCGCCGCGGTTTGTCGTCGCATATCCAAATGTTGGGAACTCGCCGAGATATTCCGGAACTTCTCAGCACCGCCGAAATGTTTATTTTTCCGACCCGGTATGAAGGACTACCTGGATCCGTGATTGAAGCCATGCTTGCCAGTTGTCCCGTCATCGGCAGCGACATCGCAATGCTGCGAGACTTGATCGATCATGGCTGCAATGGGATTCTGGTACCGATGGATGATCCGAACGAATTGTCCCGTTCGGTAACGCGGATGCTGAGACAACCCGAGCAGGCACGGGTGATGGCGTCCAAAGCACGCGAGAAAGCCGTCCAGCAATTCAACATCGATCGAGTCGTAACGCTGATGGAACAACTTTATACTCGTTTGCTTGGAGCGAGTTGCTAGCCCGCATTTCTCATCAGTTGTAGGCCGGATCGAAGCAAACGCCGCATCTGCCGGAACTTCGGTCGCAGTTGTCGAGTGGATTTACGAGACACCATGATTTCAAGCTATTTGCGTTTGCGAAGCTCCGGCAAGGGGTTG
>CAUJKL010000939.1 GCA_963204995.1 Planctomycetota bacterium
TCACGGTATTTTCCGCCGGATCAGGAGTTCTGAGACTGGTGAGGCAATTTCCTGATACGGGTACAGGAGCCCGAGCATGCTCAGGCCCTTAAAGAAGCATCGTTATCCGAAAACTTGACTGACTGGAAGTGCCTGTCCGCACGGCTACTTCAAGCTCCGGTTGCTAGACAAAAATCTCGGAAAGATTGATCGGATCTGAATCGGTCTAACAAGACTGAAGGAAACTGAAATGGCGAAGTTAAAACCCTGGTATCAAGTTGTCACGCCGCGCGAAGATTTGCGCGAGAATCGACCGATGGACGCATCGGAGTTCGCCGTCCATCTCGATCATATTCGCGAACGTCGCGACAACGTATCCGCCGACTATCTCAACCCCGTTCGATTCTTCGAGCGGACCTTTTTGACCGGCAGCTTGCTGGATCTGTCGTCGCAAGTCGTGCGGCGGCTGTCGGGCATCCAGGTCGAAACATCCGCCGTGTTCAACATGGCTACGCAGTTCGGCGGCGGGAAGACACACTCGCTGACCACGTTGTTTCATCTGGCAACCAATGGCGACAAGGCCAAGGCATGGAAGGGAGTCGACGCCATTCTGGCGAAGGCGGGGGTTTCGCAAGTTCCTAAGTCCAACGTCGCTGTCTTCGTGGGAACCGAATTCGACGCCATTGCGGGACGCGGTGGTGATGGCACACCGCATCGTAAAACACCCTGGGGCGAAATTGCCTGGCAACTGGGTGGGCAGCAAGGCTTCGATCTGGTCGCTGAACACGATGCTAAAGGCGTCGCGCCAGCAGGCGATGTGCTGCACGAATTGCTCGGGACCAAGCCGGCTCTGATCCTGATCGACGAGTTGATGAACTACATCAGCCGCGCTCGCAAGCTGGAGTTGCGAGATCAGTTCTTCGCCTTTCTGCAAAGCCTCTGCGAAGAAGCCCGTGCCCACAATAACGTCGTGGTCTGCGTTTCGATTCCCGCGTCTGAAGATTTGGAGATGTCGCCGGAAGACGTCCGCGACTTTCAGTCGTTGAAGAAGCTGCTCGACCGGCTGGGCAGAGCGATCATGATGTCTGCCGATACCGAGGTTGCGGAGATCATTCGGCGAAGGTTGTTCGAGTGGGAGCTGTTTGACGTGGAAGCCGGGAAGGTTACGTCTGCCTATGCCGACTGGGCCATCGAGCACGCTCAGGAACTCAGCGGGATTGACGCGGGATTGACCCCGAGACGGCCCACGCGACGTTTAAGGCCTGCTATCCGTTCCATCCGTCTGTGTTATCGGTATTCGAGCGGAAGTGGCAGAGTCTGCCTCGCTTCCAACGCACTCGTGGCATCCTGCGGTTGCTGGCGTTATGGGTCGCTCGGGCGTATCAGGACGAGCATCGCCAGTCGACGAAAGAACCTCTGATTACACTCGGATCTGCGCCGCTAGAAGACCCGATCTTTCGCGCTGCCATGTTCGAGCAGTTGGGTTCCAACGAACTCGAAGTGCCCGTCACAACTGACATCGCGGGCAAGAAGGACGCACACTCGGTGCGACTCGATCGAGAGGCCGTGGATGCAATCAAGAAGACTAATCTGCATCGCAAGGTGGCGTCGGCCATCTTCTTTGAGTCGAACGGCGGGATGAGTCAGTCGAAGGCGGAAGCGTCGTTGCCGGAGATTCGCGCCGCTGTGGGCAGTCCCGATTTGATGTTGTCGGATGTCGAGGCCGTGCTGGAAGGGCTGGTCGGTACGTGTTACTACCTGAACTGGGATCGTAACCGCTATCGCTTTGGATTGACCCCCAATCTCAACCAGATCCTGGTCACGCGGCGCGGAGCGGTTCAACCGAAAGAAATCGCTGAACGGATTAGGAAAGAGACGCAAGAGCTGCTCAACAAGGGCTCGAAGGCCCTGGACCGTCGCTTCTTCCCCGAGCGAAGCAATGATGTCCCCAATCGCCCGGTGCTAACGCTTGTTCCCTTGGGGCTCGATTATCCTGCCGGGGAAAGAGCGACCGAGCAATTGATGGAGTCGATCGTGCGCGACTGCGGCAATTCGGGACGCACCTACAAATCCGCGATCCTGTTCGCAGTGCCGGACTCGGGCGATGCCATTCACGAGGCGACGCGCGATGTACTGGCATGGGAAGCTATTGAGGACGACGCCGACACCCGGAAGCAGCTGGACGAATCGCAGGAACGGCTGCTCAAGAAGAATCTCGGTCGAGCGAAAGGCGATGCGAAAGAGGCGATCTGGCGCTGTTACCGCTATCTGTATCTACTCGGGAAGGACAACAAGCTGCGGCAGATTGACTTGGGGCAAATTACGTCCAGTATGGCCGGTAGTTTGGTGGAGCTCTACATCAACGAGCTAAGCCGGACGGACGAGATCACGACTGGCGTTGGCGCGAATAAGCTGCTGAAGTATTGGCCGCCGGCATTGACCGAGTGGTCCACGAAAGGCGTTCGCGACGCCTTCTTTTCATCGCCGCAACTTCCCCGCCTGCTCGATGCCGACGCGATCAAACGCACCATCGCGGACGGTGTCAGCCACGGTACGTTGGGGTACGCCACGAAAGACAGTGCGGGACAGCTCGCACTGTCGCACTTTAACGAGAGTCTCAACGAAGCGGACATCGACATCTCGGATGATGCTTTCATTCTGAAGGCCGAACATGCGATACGGTTACAAGAACCACCGCGATTGGATCGGTTGTCAGTTCGGCCCGGCGACGTTGTACTCAAACCCGGTGAACAGGCATCGTTCAACTGCAACGGACTGCATCAGTACGGCCAAACGTTCGCGGTCAGGTCGATAAAGTGGTCTGCCGCTGGCGGGTCGATTAGTGACGACGGGCTGTACGAGACTGCCAAGGATAGCTCAGGCGGGCGATTCACGGTGAAAGCTGAAGCAGACAGTTTCGATGCGATTGCGGAAGTGCGAATCGTGCTGCCTTCCAAACCGGGCGACGATGACGACGACGGAGATTCGCAACCGAGAAGCA
Organism: Planctomycetota bacterium; assembly: GCA_963204995.1. Classification (GTDB taxonomy): domain Bacteria; phylum Planctomycetota; class Planctomycetia; order Pirellulales; family Pirellulaceae. The sequence continues at coordinate 2,981 of CAUJKL010000939.1, forward strand.
AATCAATCCACTGGCACGGCGAAGTCCCACCACAGAAGTGGATGAACTTCTACACCAAAGTGCTCAGCCGATTTGCTTCAGTCGAAGGTTTGAAGCTGAAGGTGTCGTTCGAGGTGCCTGCGGACGGGGACCAAGGGAAATCCAAGGCCGATGAAGCGAGGTCGGGATTGAAGGAGTTGGGGCTAGACGACGACGTGCGATTGGGATGACCGAAGGTCGTCTTAAATCAATGGGCTGAGATGGTGCAACGTCTTCGGTGGTTGACGGAAGAGCAGCAGGTTCGCCCCGAAGACATTAACATCCTGGTCTACTACAAGAATCAAGTCGAGAAGTTGGTGGCGGCGGTGGAGGCAGCGAGGCTTCCTGCCATCGAAGGAATCCACGTTGCCACCACGAACAAGGACGAGTTGCTCCACAAACGCGGCTGGCTTTCGATTTCCACCGTTGCTTCGGCCAAGGGCTATGATGCCTATTGCGTTCTGCTTGCTAACGGAAATGATTTCCCCGCGGACGTGCAAGGCAGAGCAAGCTTCTACGTTGCCTGCACCCGAGCGATAGAATACTTGGAAGTGTTTGCCACCAGTCGGTCGGGACTGGTGGTTGAAATGGAACGAGCGGTGGCGGTACTGAACTAAGGGCAGTGGTCCTCATGTCAAACGACAACGAAGTCGAAGCTGGCGAAGAATTTCGATCTCTGGGCGCGGTTGCTTGCCGCCTTCGAGAAGCATAACGTTGAAATGATTTGGGTGAAGGGCCATGCCGGAGTCGAGGATAACGAGCGCTGCGACCAGTTGGCGATGGCGGCGAGTCAACTAGCAGACTTGCCGCCCGACACGGGATACGACGGAAAGTCATCGCCGCCTCCCCTGCTGGCACAGACTGGCTCCGCAGGGATTCCGAAATCAAAGATCACGATGACTCACGAAGGCCAACAACGACTGAGCGCCGATCTGCCACAGACTGGAATGGTTGTCACGATTGATCTGCTCGATAAAGACATTCACCCACCCAACAAGTTTGATGTTGGGGAGCGACTCGCGCGATGGGCGCTCGCGGGTGAATACGGCAAGGAGCTTCCGTTCAGTGGCCCGTTGTTTCGGCGGGCAGAATTCGCAGACGGCAAAGCCACCGTCCACTTCGTGCATGCCGACAGTGGGCTGATGATTGCGATAAAAGACGGATTGGCGACACCACAGGAGAGCTCGGAAACAAAGCTGTCACATTTCGAGTTAGCCGACGCGACAGGAACATGGCATCCGGCTGAGGCGGTTATCGTCGGCCAGTCGGTAGTCGTCCGTAGTGTGGAAGTACCAAAGCCAATATCGGTTCGCTACGAGGCTGTGATTTTATTGTTGGATAGGCTTCCAGCCTGTCAAAAATATGGGGAAAATGACAGGCTGGAAGCCTATCCCACGATTTTTTCACCGCCTCTACGCGTATGCTGTCGATCCGCAGCACTGCCATCTTTATAATCGCGATGGCCTGCCCGCCTCGCCGTTCTGTTCGCATCCTGAACTGCTAGACTATGTCCCGGTGTTGCCGACCGAGTGAACATCGACCAGGCATAAGTAGCCACGGAGTGATTGATTCCTGCTGAGGTGAGCATGTTGGCAATACCGTTATCAGGGAGCGCGATGACGAAACGCAAGCAATGGATTGGCCTGACGCTGTTCGTGATCGTCTGCCTCGGTGCGGGCGGCCTTGGAGCCATCGCGACCACACCAGAAATCGATGGCTGGTACAAGACAATCACAAAACCATCCTGGAACCCGCCTGTTTACGTGTTCGGCCCAGTCTGGACGACGCTGTTCGTCATGATGGGGATTGCGGCATGGCTCGTTTGGGAGCAAGTTGGATTTCGCGGCGTGAAACTCCCACTCGGCCTGTTTGGCGTGCAACTTGTTTTAAATGTCGGGTGGTCGTGGATATTCTTTGGTTTGCATCAACCAGGCTGGGCGTTCGTCGAGATTGTAATTCTGTGGCTGGCTATCTTGGTAACGACGGTGTTGTTCTTCCGGCGTTCAAAAGTAGCCGGAAGTCTGATGATGCCGTATCTCGTGTGGGTGAGCTTCGCCAGTGTGTTGAACTTTGCGATCTGGCAGTTGAATAGGTGATAGTCGCAGTCACTCGTGGTTTAAGCTAAAATCGGGCGTCACGCACCTTGAATGCTTCGAGCGCATTTCGCTCCTACTCCGGCGATCACGTCTGACGATTGAGTGCGGCCAGATGACGCACCAATTCTAGTTTCTGGTCGGCTGCTTCTACTGGCCCGACTTCAAACTCGATAGAATGAGGGCGATTTACAGCACCCCCCTTCATCGAGGCAAAGGAGACACAAAATGGCAACTTTCATTACCACCATCAAGTTCACGCAACAAGGCATCAAAGGGATTGACGAAACGACCAAGCGTGCGGCGGCAGTGAAGACGACTGCGAAGAAGTTGGGCATGAAGGTCAAGGATATCTACTGGACGTTGGGCGATCACGACGGTGTGCTGATCTTTGAAGCCCCCGACGACGAGACGGCGACTAGCTTGCTACTGCATTTGGGGTCGCTAGGGAATGTTCATACGACGACCGTGCGAGCCTTCACCGCCGCAGAGATGGACAAGATTCTGGCGAAGGTCCATGTGGGCTGAGATCAACCGGTGTTACCGGAATGGCGTGACTTTCAAAATCCGAGCTAGCCTTCATTTGTTGGAGAGGTCAAACATGCGAAGTTCACTCTGCGGTTTGTTGGTTGTCGGCGTATCGCTTACGACAATCGCTTTGGCTGATGATGCCAAAGACGAAGCGATCAAGAAAGATCGCAAGCGAATCGAAGGTACGTGGCAAATCACTTCGCTTGTAATTAACGGCAACATCGCGAAGGATGAGGACGCCAAGCAGATCACGGTGGTCTATGGCGACGATGGCTCGTGGAGCGTCGTCTCTGAAGGCAAAGAGATCAGCAAGGGCACCAGCACCTTCGATCCCACGAAGAAGCCCAAGACCATCGACTTCACGCCAACGGAAGGCGGCGGGAAGGGCGATCTGTTTTTTGGGATCTATCAACTCGGCAAGAACACTCGGCAGTTGTGTTTTGCGCCATCGGGAAAAGATCGGCCCAATGAGTTTTCTAGCACCGCCGAGAATCAGCACGTCCTCGTTATATTCGAGCGAGTCAAGTCTGAGTAGCGAGTTGTGACGATCATCAGCCTCGCCGAGAAAGTGAGACACTTAAACTTCGGGAGATATGTGGATGGAAATCGACCAACTCATCGACGAGTACGCTGCCGGGCCGCAGAAATTGCGTGATGCCATCGCTGGGATGACACCCGAGCAGATCGATGCTGCTCCCGTACCCGGCAAGTGGTCAACTCGGCAAGTCATCTGCCATCTGGCCGACTTCGAGCCCGTCTATGCCGACAGAATGAAGCACGTCATCGCCGAGGATGAGCCGACATTCCCCGGTGGCTTTGATCGGCAGTTTGCGGAGCATCTCGCCTACGACAAACGGGACATCGAGGAAGAACTCACGATGATCGAAGTCACACGGAGTCAGATGGTCCGCATCTTGCGTTCCTTGCCGTCCGAGGGATTTGAACGAACGGGCATTCATTCCGTAAGAGGCCCAATGACACTTCGGGCATTGCTGGAAGCAATCACCAATCACATTCCACATCATATCCGGTTCATAGAGGTTAAGAAGCAGGCGATGGCGTGATGGAGAAGAACGGGATCGTTGGGAAATGGCGCATCACGTCGATGACGGAATGGGACAACGACTTTATCGACGAGGAAGTGCCCGGTTATTTCAACTTCGCCAAGAACGGCCTTGGCGACTTTCAGTTCGGCTATGTCCGCTGCGACATCGACTGGCGGGCGACCGAGCGTGATGGAGAACCCACCATCGAGTTTAGTTTCGACGGCATGGACGAGATGGACCCAACGTCGGGTCGTGGCTGGGCGGCGCTCAAAGAAGGCAACCTCGATGGGATGATCTACTTCCACCGTGGCGACGAGTCTGGATTCACGGCGAAGAGGTCATGACACCACGTGTCCCGCTTACCGCAGTGACTCAGCCGTCGCCTCCAGATCGGCATCCTTCACGAGCAGGTAGTCGGTGTTGTACGTGGAGACGACAAAGACGCTGATCCTCACTTCCGCCAACGTGCCAGTCAATGAGGCGATCACCCCCACCATCGAGAAGTCGAGCTTTCCAACAACGCGCAGGCAGCGCCAATCTGGTTCACAATGAATGTTTTCAGGCACGTTGTCTTGTGAACACACGACCGACAGTTCATCCGATGTCCGAGTTATCGAACTGATCTCGCCGGTCGCCCAGCCAGGCACCTCTGCATCGGCATTGAGGCGGCAGATGGCAAACGTGCCGGGCAAGACTTCGAGCGTGTAGCTTGTTGTTGCGATTCTCTTGTCCTCGTTGCCGTGGTCAATCTGCTCAGATCGCAGCTCGCTTTCCTCAATGGCATGAGCAAGCGAAATGCCCATACAGTCGGCGATGGCACAACGGCGTTCCATGCTGCCTTCCGCTGTCTCGTCAAACATCTTCTGCAATTCGTCGAGCGATAAGATCTTGCCCATTTGCTTCCCGTAGCGACTTCACGGACACTTTGCAAAGCGACTCCCGCCACACCACGGAACTTGTTCGGTGGCACGCCGTCATGTCTGTTGGTCCGAACACGTTGACGACCGCCGGAACTCGGCTGGATTGATCGAGATTCCCGCCATCGCCTTCCAAGTTCGATTTGGCGTCTGTCAGACCGACGAGCAGCGAAAGATGACCGCCAGCAGAACCGCCAGTCATGCCGATTCGATTGGGATCAACATGGTACTTGGCAGCGTTGGCACGCACCCAACGGATCGCCGCCTTGGCGTCGTGTCCCGTCGATGTCGAACATGTTCTGGCGGCTGTCGTGCTCGCCGCTCGCAAGGGAGAGCTTGACCCAAACACGACGCTCTCGTCGGACGATCCGGCGCTGGTCGAAGTGCTGGTGGGTCACGTGAAAACTGTTTTTGAGCAATTCGGAGGCAATGTCGGCAGGGACGATTGAAAGCTGCTACACGCAAGGAAGCGGAACAAGAACGAGCGACAACACCTTCACCCCCGGCTCGACGCCAAACACCGTCCGTACCGCCGATGGCAAAGCCCTGAACGTGATGATGACGTTGGGAAAGTAACCTTCGATGAGTTGGCCCTCAAGCCCTTTCAGTCAACATGCTTTCACACCAACGAACCGAACTCTAGTCCTCAACGCCGTAATGAAACAGGCAAGGGCTTCCCTCAGAGACGCCCAATCGCCATCAACACTCCAACCACGATGATGGCGATTCCGACAAACTGAAAGAACACATGCACTTTGTCGCCCCAGAGTGTTTTGGAGCGTGCAACGAAAATTCGATAGATGAAGAAATCGCTTTTCAACCAGCCGCTAATCAAGAAGAAGCATCCGACGCCAACCATCACCAATCCCCACAGATTCATCAATTGTTCTCCTTACCGCAAAAAATGGTTGCCTCCCTTGGGCATGGTCGGGTTGAGTTGGATCAACGCTGAGTTTCATGCTGGCTCCACAATCTGCCGGTACGTCAGGTTAATCCGCTCCCCGACAGTCTCCTTCGTCTTGGGAATCTCGTGCTTCCAGAACTTCTGCATCGTCCCCACCATGATGATGAGCGTGCCGTGGCCAACCGGGAAGCTCATCGTTTCCTTCGTTTTGTTGTGCCTGATGCGGAACGTCCGGGTCGCTCCCAGCGACAGCGACCCAATTACGCTGCCCATTTCAGGCTCGTTATCGGCGTGCATTCCCATGCTATCCTGACCGGATCGGTAACGGTTCAGGAGACAGTAATTGTACCGTCCTTGAACGGCTTCGATCTTCTCCTTGATTTCAAGCAGCGTCGGCGTCCAAGGAAGAGCGACGTTGATTGTGCCTGAGTAACGATACGTCACAACGTCATCGCCGTAAGAGGCCGTCAATCGGGGCTGCATGTGGCCGAAGATGCCCGGCTTCTGCTCCCACACGCAGTTGTCCCTCAACTCGACGAAGTAGCGATCAGACAGTTCCGTGGGCAGGAGACACTCGTCATAAAGCAGGATGCCGCCGTCCGTGAGTTCGATGGTTTGCATCACCATGCCCGCCGCCTTTCCAACTCAACGCCCCACTCGTCCGTCACAAATGTTGGAACGACACCGAAGCTGGCCCGGCCCTCTGCCCACTTGATCGTCTCTGGCCTCTCGGCAGCATCGGTGCAGAGCCGACTTGGGTGCGGCATGATCCCAACCCGGCCAAGATCAAGCCGGTCGGAATCCCAGCACGTCGGGATGGTCACGTCGGGATGATTCCGCTCATGGGTGTGACCGTGGCAAGTCTTGTACAGCAGCCCGAACTCATGGTCTTCAAGATCAAAGACCCGGCCACGGAGTTCGAGAGCGAATTCAGCGGCCTGTGGTCCATGATCGGGATCAGTGACTTCGTTCCGCCGCCGAGCATCGTGCAATACGGCGAACAGTTGCACGACCACGACATCGGCCCCGGTCTCTTCGGCAAGTCGCATTCCGTTTTCAAGCACACGAGCCCAATGTGCTACGCCATGATCGCCGCTGAGCGGAAGGGCGTAGTCTTCGAGGACCGCATTTAGAACAACAGAGATGTTAACGCTTGGATCGGATGGTCGTGATTCCCGACAAAGTACGAGGCACGGACGAATGGCGAAATCTGTTAACTCAATCAATTGGGCCGCAGGCAGTCAACGTGCGATCATGTTGACGTGCGTTGCGAGTCTAACTGTAATCCCTGGCTACGTCTCGCATGTTCAAGCTGATGCACCGATTCCAGTCGCCCATCGTGGTCTTTTGCGGCATGCACCAGAGAACACGCTCCCTGCGTTCGCCGCGTATCTGGAACTTGGAATGGGATTTGAGCTGGATATCCGCACTACCCAAGTCGGCCATTTGGTCATTCTGCACGATGACAGCGTGGAGCGGACAACAAATGGTTCGAGTCGATCGATCCGCGACCTGAATTTGAACGAGGTCTTGCAACTCGACGCGGGTAGCTGGTTCGATCCGGCCTTCACAGGTGTTCAGGTTCCAACGCTGGAGGAAACACTTGCACTGGTGAAGACTCGCAAACGCGGATCGACGATCATTGCTCTCAACGTAAAGCAACTAACGCCAGCCGGTGAAACGCAGCTCGTTTCGCTGGTGGAGAAGTATGGCTTGCTCGACGAGTCGTTTGCCTTCGACCAAAACGCCGAGATCAGCCAGCGTCTGAAGAAGCTCAATCCGAAGTTTCGTATTGGACAAAACGTGAACCGTCAGAGTCTCGACGACCGAATTCAAGAAGACTTTCTGGACGTATTCCTACTGACTTCTGCACCGACGCGCGAGGATGTGGAGCGACTTCATCAACGCAAGAAGCAAGTCCTGTTTAACTATGCCTGGACCGGAGAAGCTCGCTGCAACACGGATACTTGGCAGCGAGTTCATGCTGCACAGATCGACGGCATGTTGACCGACTACCCACTTGAGTGTCGAGCGGTCTGGCGAATGACGCAACCTTGATCATAGAATTCCAGCCGACGCCAACTTGGGGAGAATCGCAAATATGAAAATCCTCTTCCTTCACGGCTGGACGAGCGTACCGGGCGGTAAGAAGCCAACTTACCTAAAAGAGCATGGGCACGAGATCATCAATCCGGCCCTTGATGACGACGACTTTGATGCCGCCGTGCGCACAGCTCAATTCGACTACGATCAGTACAAGCCGGATGTAGTCGTCGGCAGTTCCCGTGGCGGCGCAGTGGCGATGAACATCGACTCCAATGAAACACCACATGTCATGCGTTTCACGCTGGCTCGCAACAGTTCGACTGGTATCAAAAGCTGACGTCCGACGAATCACGACAATTCGTCGTGACTCTCCCCTAGAGACCCTAACGTTGTAAAAACGTCATGTAGGACGGGTCTCCAGGCCCGACCAGATAAGCAGCAATGACGGGTAACGCGCCGACTCGTTCGTCCTGAACCGTGTGCTGGCATCCATGCCAGCCTCCTTCCTTGAAGTGACAGCAAACAAAAGCTTGCCAAGAATGCCACAACCGGATTATCTTGTCAGCGCGAACCTGAAATTTGGCATGCGGAATGTGAGTAGCTAGCCCAGTGTTCGAATGTTCGTGGCAACAAAACTGCATTTCGTTTTAAGGCCAAAATGCCGCGTATACAGCCTCAACTCATCGTTTGACCCCGGATTTGCGGTTCAAGTTAGGTTGAGGGCGAGCGGAAGAGATTTTGCAACTCGGCGAGGGCAGCATGTGGCTGACACATTGCATGAGATGTTGATGGTTGTGGTGGGTCGTGCGTGACTTGAGTCCAACGCCCAAAGCCCCGAGGGAATACACGCGTCGCTGGACGAACCGCAGCTGGGTGTGTCGATCGACGAACGCTCGGCTTGCGATTCAGGACAGCGACGGGGAAGGGTGACAGGTGAAAACGCCGCTGGTCCGATTGCTCGAACCAGAGGCTACTGAGTGACGGGCTAAGCCAGCACTTTCGTGACGACGCCCGAGCCGACTGTCTTGCTACCTTCGCGAATTGCGAAGCTAGCACCGTCCGATAGAGCGACCGGGCTTTGCAGCGAGACGCCCAACTTCACGCCATCACCGGGCGTCGCCATGTCGACATCGCCCAACACGCGCGCCGATCCAGTGACGTCCGCCGTACGGAAGAAAAACTGAGGCGTGTAACCGTCAACGAACGGCGTGTGACGCCCGCCTTTTCTGTACGCCATTCCTGGTTGTTGTGGTACAATCAACATCTGGTGTGGGCCGATCGAGTAACTGAAACGGTCGAATCATGAGCAACACGATCAACTCAAGTGCTTCGTTCGTTTCGCACGACACAATTGATCGGTCCTTGTCTTATGAAGAAAAACTGTCACAGGATTTGAGTTGGGCTATGGACGAAGGCAGCCGTCACTTCGACGAGAAGAGCGCGGTCCATGAGACTCTGCGTCGCATTTGCCAACGTCTCAATGCGATGGAAATCCCGTATGCTGTCGTCGGCGGGATGGCTCTTTTCAAGTATGGGTATCGTCGATTCACAGAAGATGTCGATATTCTCGTAACACGCGATTCGCTGAAGAAGATCCACAAAGAGCTTGACGGCTTAGGCTATCGACCGCTGTTTACGGGAAGCAAGCATTTGCGTGATACGGAACATCAAGTCAAGATCGAGTTCTTGGTAACCGGCGATTTTCCGGGAGACGGCAAGCCCAAAGAAGTTTCTTTTCCTGACCCGAGTAGCGTGGTTCAGGAAGAAAACGGCATTCGATATTTGAACTTGCCCACATTGATCGAACTAAAGATTGCTTCAGGCATGACAGGCCAGGATCGATTGAAAGATCTTGTCGATGTTCAAGAGCTTATTCGGATTCGCGGCCTTCCAGCATCTTTCGCGGAGCAACTCGCCCCGTACGTCCAGCCGAAATACGAGGAGCTTTGGAAAGCCGTCCACAGTGGGACTCGGCGATACGTGACGCTGTGGCGAAATAAGTTCCTTACGATTGACGCAACCAGCTTCGACGACATGATCAACCAATTAGGAGGTGCGGTTGAACTGCTCAAGCAAATGCAAGCTGATGGTGTGCAATTTGATCCCGAGGGTGGGACGGCCGATGATTATATTCAGTTGTTTACGACTGACCCTGATGTGGCGCGGAAGTACGACATGCACGACGAGCGTGAGTTCTTCGGCGATGACTGGGAAGATGGGCTCGACGACTCTGCCGAGTAACTCGCTACGGAACGGACGAGACATCACGGTTCGCGCGCATCGGTTCATCCTTCAAGCTAATCTTCCGCCTTGCTGCCGTCGTCACACATTTTGACGATCTTGGGATCGAAACGAGCGATTATCTCGACCAGGTCGGCTTGTTGCTTCATCACTTCGCGAATGTCCTTGTAGACGCCTGGCACTTCGTCCGCCCCAGCCGAGAGGACTCGTACGCCCTTCTTTTCGAGGTCGTTCTTCACCGCCTTCCAATTGAACTTGTCTTTGGCCTGTTTGCGCGACATCTGGCGGCCCGCGCCGTGCGACGCCGAAGCGAGTGACGCGGGATTGCCCTTGCCGCGAACGACGAACGCAGGGTCCGCCATCGAGCCTGGAATGACGCCTAGTTCGCCTGCCGCCGCGGGTGTTGCACCTTTGCGATGCACGATCACTTCCTGGCCGTCATGGACTTCCTTCCAGGCAAAGTTATGGTGATTCTCGACACCTGCGATGATCTCTGCGCCCAGCAGTTTCGTCACCAAGCGATGAATGACATCGTGATTGGCAGCAGCGTAGTCACCCATCAAGTTCATCGCGGCCCAGTATTCCTGCCCCGCCTCGCTGTCGAGGTCGAGCCACGCCAACCGGCCGAGGTCATCAAACTTCTTCGGCAGCGTCGCTCGAGCGATGTCGCTGTACGTCGAGCAGACTGCCGCGCCTGCACCGCGGCTACCGCTATGGCTCAGCAAAGCGACATATTCGCCAGCGTCCAGGTTGAGGTCGTCGTCGCGTTGGTCCAGAGTCAGTAGGCCGAACTCGACAAAGTGGTTGCCGGAGCCGGATGTGCCGAGTTGTTTCCACGCCCGGTCCTTCCGCTCTCGGGTAATACGAGTGATCGTCCAATCGCGATCCATCACGTCATGCGATTGCGAGTGCTCGTGTTCCGACCCAACGCCGAATCGAGTACCACCTTCCAAGGCAGTTTTGTAGCGATCGAATTGCGAGCCGAGCGTTTCCGCAGGGATGTCCAGAACAGACAGTTTCATGCGGCACGCGATGTCGACGCCAACCGCGTAGGGAATCACAGCGTTTTCGCAGGCCAGCACGCCGCCGATCGGCAGGCCGTAACCAACATGGGCGTCGGGCATCAATGCACCGGCTACCGCGACCGGTACGCTGCATGCCTGACGCATCTGCACATGCGACTGCTCGTCGATGCCGGCTTCGCCCCAAGTCTGGTACGAGACGGGCTCTGGTCGCACGAATTCTCTGTCGTCGATCAATGCTTTGGCAAATGCACCGAAGTGTTCGTCTTCGACAAACTCCTCTGGATTCTCCAACACCGATGCGATTTGCTTCTTGATGCCTTTGCTTTTGGTAGTGCCCGTTGACGTCGCGAGTTGGATGGCCCTAATGGCCTCTCTGACGCAGTCTTGCGGAACGCCCAGTTTTTGAAGTTGTCGCCCGTTCATAATTCCGTCCATGTTCGTGAAAAGTGGCTTTGAATCTGATTTCGGCATTCACGCTTGTAATGCATCGCCCCGTCAACACGGCACCAGTGCTGATGCATGATAAATAGAACGCCCCCCAGCCAGCTTGCACAGGCCAGGGGCATCTCAATTACAACTGTACCGACTCCACCTCCGCAACAAACCTTCCGGCATCGTTGCTCAGGTACGAGGAAACCACGCTAAACACGGCGTCACTGAAGCCGCCGATGTTCAGAAGGTCGTCACGCTCTGGAGCCTGTGTCGATCCGTAAGGCTGGATGTCGATGCAAATCAGCTTCGGCGACGCTACGCCGAGTCGCTTTTGGTTCGTTGCGAACTTCTGCCACTCGGTCATTACGCCAGTCGAACCGTACCGACCTGAACCAACCCAGCTCTCGTTGTCGCTAACCAACACGCAGCCAGCGAACTTTCGCTTGCTGAACTTCGTGTTGGCCTCCTGCAACGGAAGTGAGCAGTTGGTTCCGCCGCCACCGTACTTCGCCAATCGCTCCGACAGACTCAAGATCGAATCGGACGGATCGATACGGACGCCGTACGCGCGGGTATCGAACGGAACAACCACACTGTCTGGGTTGCGATTCAAGATCGCCGCAGCGAACAATGCCGCCACGTCGATGCAACGCATCTTGCTTGTTGCACCTCGACCACGTGAACCAGTAACCGCTATCGACATCGAACCAGATGAATCCAGACCGATGACGACCGGACCCGGCAACACCGCCACGTTACCGCAAGCGATCTCGGCAGCCTGATGCAGTGCTGTCTTGATCTTCTGCGGAACTTCATCCGAAGCATTCAGGTACGCCGCCAGGAACTGGTACGGAAACTGACGCGAGCGACGGAGCTCGTCAACACTCGTCAACCGATCCGCCACGTAGTCAATCGTTTGTAGGTCGGTCACTCCGTGACCGACATCCCCGCCACGGAGTGTCGGGGCTACAGTGAAGACCTTGTGATGCAGCCGTGTGTTGAGGTTCATCCGCAATGCCTGCGGACTCATCTGGCGAGCAATTGCCTTCCAGACGAGCGGACCCTTGGCCGCGTCGGCCAACAAGTCCCAACGGATCGACATGGAAAAGTCGCCGGCGATCAGCGTCTGTGCCTCAACCGTGTCCGCATTGCGGTACGCGATCAAGGCCTGGACCATCGCTGGTAAGTCGGTCTCGGTTGCCGGAGCCCACTTGGCAGTCTCCTTGTCCGTCAGCCAACCGAACAGCGCACGGCGTGCGTTGTCCTTCGGCGTCGGGCGAGCCATCCGCAGCACGTCGCGCAGGCTCGGTCGCCCGCCGATCGAAGCCGACAGCAACTTGCCGACCGATGCCTCGTTCAACCAACGCTGAAACGCACGCTGGAGCGATGCGCTGCGATGTTTTAATGGACACGTCAGCTTCTCGGTCGGCAGATCGTGGCGGAGTCGGAGGCGATGTCGCCGGAGCGGCTGAAGTGGGAAGTCGCGAAAAGGCTGTACAGCGCTGATCCGACAGCAACGGCAGTCATTGACCGAAAGTTGGCCAATGTTTCCCGTTGAGGCGTTCCGCGACACGTTGGGCAGGGCCGTTGCCATCTTCAGGCAACATGCGATTCGATTTCATCTGACCGGTGGACTCACATCCGTCCTTGATGGCGAACCGCGGATGACACAGGGTATTGACATCGTCATCGACAATCTGGCCATTGCCACTCAGCTGGATTCCTTCATTTCGACGCTGGATGCGTCGGCCTTTCTGTTCGATGCCAAAGCCATTCGCCATGCGGTTGAGCAATGTGGAATGTTTCAGTTGTTCGATAATTCGCTGCCTCCTGAAAAAAAAACTTGAAAATATTTCAAGTGTGGCCAAATAACGGCGAGGCACCGCCGAATCCCTCCTTGAGAACCGCAGGGTCGCGGCGAGCCTCGTATTTGGAACAGTTACGAATCACGGCGTTACAGAAATCACAATAGTTGGAGGATCGAAGGATGGTCAGGAAATCAGCAGTTGTGGCCGCTGGCATGCTGCTCCTAGCAGGCTTGCTTTACGGCCGAAGTCATGTCGCGACGGCGGTTGGCATCGCTCAACAGACGTTTGAAGACAGTGTTCCCGTCACGTTCGAGCTAAAACGGGCTCGCGAGGAAATTCGCCGCCTCCAGCCCGAAATCGAGCGGAACATGCATGCCATCGCGGAAGTCGAAGTCGAAGTGGCGAAATTGGAACGACAGGTTCTGAGTGCGGAACAGCGATTGGCCAAAGATCGCGAAGATATCGTGCGATTGAAGGATGATCTGGATTCGGGGTCGGAACACTTCGTGTATGCGGGACGCAATTACAGCGCGACCCAAGTCAAGACCGACCTATCTCGGCGGTTTGACCAGTTCAAGACGCAAGAGGCAACCATCGTCAGCAAGAAGAAGCAGCTTGATGCCAAGCAGCGGATGATGCTGGCGGCTCGCGACAAGTTGGAAGGGATGCTGGCTGCGAAGAGCCAATTGGAAGTCGACGTCGAGAATCTTGACGCTCGCCTGAAGATGGTCGAAGTCGCGCAAACGACCAGCGATTTCAACTTTGACGACAGCAAGCTCTCGCAAACCAAGGAGTTGGTTGATCTTGTGCGAACACGCATCGAAGTCGCCGAGAAGCTCGTGAATGCGGATCTCGAATACTACGACCGTATTCCGCTCGACGAAGCCGATGCTGACCGTGACATCACGGAAGAGGTGACGGAGTATTTTGAGAACGGCAGCCCCGAGATCGAAACGCTTGTGAAGTCGCTTCGCTAGTAATGTCCGGATTGTTACACGAGGGTCTGGGCCGCGTCGGCTCAGGCCCTCTGTCTGAAATCGTCACGTTTCCTCATCGGTGAATCGAGATGTTTCAAACCTGGCGTCTAAAACTTCGCGAAGCAGAGGAGGCTTACAAAGCGGGCGACCTTGCGAAAGCAGGGCGGATGCTCGTCGACGAAAGCTTGACCCACTTTCTTCCGGGGCGGAGATTGGCAACAAAAGTCACGACACGGAAGGCAGAACGAGCACTCAACTGTATCAAGAGCAGTGATTTCGATTCGGCATGGGGTGAAATCGACGAGGCGATCTCGCTGAGCGGCGAGACGACGGCCATCTTGGATGCCAGGCAGAAGCTCGTCGAGGCGGCGATGCGGAACATTGGCTTGCTGCTTCGCACCGGGGACGCCAGTGCCGCGTTGTCAGCGATCGAGTCGTTCGAGAAGCGAAAGCTGGCCGCCGCGCCGCTGTTGACACTCAAGCAAGTCGCACAACGCATTCAATCCGCAGCGAATCTCGCGAAGCACGGAAAGTTCGCCGAGGCAGACGCGCAGTTGGAAATCGCGATGCGTCTCCGCCCCGACTTTGTCGAGTTCGAGCAGGGCCGCACCGATTGTCGAGAACGCGGCAAGCGGTTTCGCGACGTGGCCGAACAACTTCATCATGCGATGGCAGCTGGAAGTTGGTCCGAGGTCGTACAGCTGGCGGACCAACTTCTGCAACTCGCCCCCGAGTCGAAGCTGGCCAAAGATGCTCGCCAGCAGGCGTGGGCGAAAGTTGGAGCCAAGCTTGTTGACTCTCGACGAGTGCCAAACAACTGGTCCGGTGAGAACGACCTTGGCGAAGTGAATGGGGAGCGATTCTTGCTGTGGGTCGATGGTGTTGGCGGCTACCTGGTGAGCTTGGCGAGCGAAATCGTGCTCGGGCAAGCCGCTCCAGGAAACCGGGTCGACGTCCCGATCTTGGCAGACATTTCGCGCCGACATGCTAAAATCCGACGGGATGGAGAGGGCTATACGATCGAGCCGTTGCACGTTCTGCGGCTAAATGGCAAAGCAATTCAGACGCAAGCAGTCTTGAGCAACGGCGACGAAATCGAGTTGGGATCGGGAGTTCGTTTGCGTTTCCGGCGACCACATGCGTTAAGTGCCTCCGCTCGACTAGATCTCGTCAGCCGTCACCGCACGCAGCCCTACGCTGACAGCATCCTTTTGATGGCCGAATCGTGTGTTCTTGGCCCGCGTTGGCAAAACCACGTCGTTTGCCCTGATTGGGAGGCCGACGTTGTTTTATATCGCCAAGACGACGAACTTTACTGCCGAGCCATGAACGCAATTGAAATCGATGGCGAATTGTGCGACGGACGTGGACGTTTGAACAGCAATTCGCACGTCACAGGAAGCGATTTCTCCATGAGTCTGGAGGAACTGGACAGATGCACAACTCAGCCGCTACGTTAGAAGAACGCGGCCAGCACCTCAAACAACGGCACGCCGCAATGCCTAAAGAACTTGTCAAACCGGAAGGCGGAAGTATGAAGTTCGCCTACGCAAGCGGAGCCCGACCACTCGATGGCTATACCATCAAGCGAGGAATCGGTGTCGGCGGATTTGGCGAAGTCTATTTCGCGCTCAGCGACGCGGGCAAGGAACTGGCCGTCAAGCGCATCCAACGAAACATGGATGTCGAGGTCCGTGGCGTCACGCAGTGCATCAACCTGAAGCACCCCAACTTGGTCTCTTTGTACGACATCAAGTACGACGACGAGGGGCAAGCCTGGGTGGTGATGGAGTATGTCTCGGGTGACAGCTTAAAAGATGCACTCGATCGCAATCCGAACGGGATGCCCTTCTCGGACGTTTACGAATGGTTCCAAGGTATCGCACGCGGAGTTGCGTACCTGCACGACCAAGGCATCGTGCATCGCGACCTGAAGCCCGGCAACATCTTTCTCGATGGCGACATCGTGAAGATCGGTGACTACGGCCTCTCGAAATACATCTCGTGCAGTCGCCGGAGTGGGCAGACCGAAAGCGTCGGTACGTTCCACTATATGGCTCCCGAGATCGGCAAGGGCGTTTACGGAAAAGAGATCGATGTCTATGCACTGGGGATCATCCTGTTCGAGCTGCTGACTGGTCGCGTGCCGTTTGACGGCGAGAGCAGTCAAGAGATCATTATGAAGCACCTGACGGCGGATCCGGAGCTCTCTCCCGTTCCCGAAGCGTTTCGCTCCGTAATCAAGCGATCGTTGCTGAAGGATCCGGCTCAACGCATTTCGTCGGTTGGCGAGATGCTGGAAGAAGTTCAGATCGCGGGTGGACTGGCCAAGCCGCGAGTTGCAGTCGCTGCGTCAAAGCCGCCTGTTATTGCAAAGACCAAGTCCACGGAACACCGGCACACGACGTCGACGATGTATATCGGCGAAGAGTTCGAAAGCGAGGGGATCTACCTTGGCCCGCTTCAGGAAAGCGTCGCGGGAGAGTCGCCCTTTAGCTCGCCCGCTAAGTCGCATCCGCAAGCGGAACCGATTGCACTAGCGGTGCGCGCCGGATTGCATAGGACGACGAGTTGGTGGCGACATTCAAATTTGAATTCATCCGCGAAAGTGTTGCTGTTGATCGGCGGTATTTGCCTGTTGGTACTGAATGGCCAGTGGCTGATCCCAACCGGCATCTTGCTCGGCGCGTTGTATTTGATTTACTACGGGTTGCGATCCATCGTGCTCGCCTTGGACGGTTCTAAGGCTAAACCGGTTTCACAATCGGAGGCGTCAGCCTCGATTCAGCAAACAGCGGCTTCGGCGCACAAGCGTCGCCGCAGCTATCGACGAAAACACTGGAAACGTGAAATTCGTGAGCGACTCGCTCGCAAACACAACGGCGAGCGAGCGACGGAACTGTGCGGGGCGCTGTTCACTTCTGCGGTGGCGAGCCTGGTACTCTGCTTTGTGATGACACTGTTCATGCGAGGCGAATCGCTGGATGAAGTCTTCACCTGGACGTTGTACGCGTGGTTAGCGCTGACTTGCATCGTCGGCAGCTGGATGATCCTGGTGGTCGCCAAGTTTTGGGAAGCCGACGAAGGCGAAGCACTTCGGCGGCGTTTCGTTATGCTCGTGGCTGGCCTGCTGACTGGTGTTGTTGCGTTTGCGACGAGCCAATTTCTCGGCGTTCAAGTCATGGACGAGTTGGTTGTGCAAACTTTGCCGGCCGTCGCCGTTCCCACCAGCTGGACTTCCTCGGATGGTTCGTTAACGCTGCCCGCGTTTCTGATTTACTTCGGCGGAATCTTCGGCATCACGAAGTGGTGGTTGCAGGCCGACCCGCTGCGCACTAGTCGCATTAGCCTGTGGTCCACGGCGGGATGTATCTTTTGGGCTTGGCTGATACAAATTTTCTGGGCCTTTCCACAGCCTTGGGGATTCATGTTCGCGGCATGTACATCCATCGCGGTCCAACTCGCCGCTCCTTGGATCCGAAATTCGGAACGTGCCAGAATTCGAGAACAAATTGCGGAGGTTGCGTAGGAGATCACTATGTTCGTACTTTTAATGATCGTTGTTCTAGCCGTCCTCGCTTTGTGGCTGTCGAATACCGAACGCAAGCACCCCGCTGCATTAATCATGGTGGGGCTGTTGAGCGTCATTCTCGGCGGACGCGTGGTCGCAGTGTTGAGCACTTCGTACTCGGACGCAAATGGAAGTGCCGTGTATGCGGATGATGACCAGCAACACTCCGAGTTGCCGGCAGCGAGCAACGAACTCAGCATTTCCGACGTTAGCGACCGTACGGCACTCATTTCGGCCGATACCAAGCCCCGCGAACTGGCGGTCGAACCCACGCCAAGCATCCGCTACCTGACAACGCCTCGGCCTGAGTGGGTCGAAACCGAGCCGACGAAGAACAACGGTTCCTATCAGGTCGCGGTGGAATCCGGACTGCACGTGCGTAAGCGGACGGCACAGCAATCCTTACACGACGAGGTGAAAGCTGCCGTCGATGCGTACGTTAACGACTACCTCGAATCGGATTTGGCGTCCCGGCTCGCCGGTTATTCGATCGAAGAAGGTGAGGTCGATTCGACACGAATAATCAACTTGCGGCTGGAAGGGAAAGATTACGAGATTGCTCATGAGCGATTTGACGAGCAAGTCGAGTTCGATTATGGCGTAATGAATCAGTCGCACGCATTGGTGAAGATCGATAATAAGGTCAGAGAAGCACTGGACCGGCGCTGGAGTAAGGTTCGGGCAACGTCAAGATTGCTGCAAACAGGGCTTGGTGCGGGAGCGGTCCTGCTCTTGCTTGGAACGATGTTCAGCTATCTGAAGTTGGACACTGCCACACGAGGCTATTACACCGGGCGCTTGCAGTTTGGGGCCGCTGCGACGATACTGGCAGTCATCGCTGCCGGTGTTGTCTTCGCGAATCGGATTCCGTGGATGTAGGCGGCGACTGTGGCGTGAGCGGTTTCCTGCTTACGGCGGCAACTCGCTCGGCTCACCTAGTTACTGTCTCCGACACACGCGACCGATCCGTCAATGGCTGCTACGTCTGATACCGATCGAATCATCGTTGATCGCATCCGCAACGGCGATAGCGATGCCTGGGGCGATCTCATCTCACGTTACGAAGGACGGCTGCTGGCTTTTGTCGAAAGCCGCATTGGCCGTCGCGCGGCAAGCGAAGACATTGTCCAAGAGGCGTTCGTGGGCTTTTTGAATAGCTTGCCGAATTTCGACGGCAAACGGCCACTCGAAAGTTACCTGTTCTCCATCTGTGCTTACAAGTTGACCGATCACATGCGTCGCGAGGGGCGTCGGCCGGCATTGCCGCTTTCCACAGGCGCGGATTCGGGCGGCGAGTGGCAGCTGGCGTCCCCGGCACGAGCGGCGAGCAGCATTGTGCGAAGCGGCGAGCAGAAGGATCTGGAAGAGAAGGCACTGATCGCGGCCCTTCGCGAGCAGGTCGATCGCTGGAAAGAACGCGGCGATTGGACGAAGCTACAATGCAACGAGTTGTTGTTTGTTCGCGGCTGGGCGAATAAGAAAGTCGCTGAGGCACTCGGCATTTCAGAGCAGCAAGTGGCCAATTTTAAGTTCGACTTCCTCGCCCGGACGCGCACGCTCGTGGGGCGGCAAGGACTTTCAGAAGATGTGTTTCCTGAACTCTATGACGAATAGATCTTGAACGGCTCACGCAAATGGCGAAAGAATTCACCGAACTGGAACTAGAGTCGTACCTCGACGAAGCGCTGTCGCCGGCGGAAATGGCGGCCGTTGAGTCGGAGCTTCGCGCCAATCCGAAACTTGGCAAGCGACTCGCTGCGATTAATGGCCGCCGCGATGCGGGCGTTCATACCATCGGCGAGATTTGGCGCCGTAATCGAGTTAGCTGTCCCACTCGCGAACAGCTGGGAAGCTATTTGCTCGATGCACTCGATAAGCCACAGATGGATTACTATCGCTTTCACATCGAAGAGGTTGGTTGCCGGTTCTGCAACGCTAATCTTCACGACCTGCGGATGCAGCAAGAAGAGAAAGCGGAAGTCAGGGCGACGCGGCGGACGAAGTATTTTCAGTCCAGCGCGGGCTATCTCCGCAATCGATAGTTTCGATCGCGGCCGTGGCGACTCAAGGCGTTTTCGAATCGGAAGACCCCGTGTCCGCAAGCCGCTGCTTGAGCAATCGAATTTCACTTTCCAGCTGCTCGACTCTCGACTCGGCGACATTCGCGCGACGACTTTCGTCTTTCGCCCGCTCCGATTCAGCCGCGGCTTGCTTCGCTGCGGCCTCGATTTGTTGCGCTGCGGCCTCGACTTGTTGCTCTGCGGCCTCGATTCGTTGCGCAGCAGCCTCTGCACGCCGCAAAGCCGCTTCTGCCAATCGCTCGGCGGCTTCCTCTCGCGTATACAACAATTGCCCTGTTGCGGATTCTACGAATTCAAGGCGTTTGCCGTTGATTCTCAACGTGACGCCCAACTCGCGACACTCCAATCCAGCAATCGGCTCAGCTTCGATCTTCTCGTACGAGCCGTCGATGAGACGATATCCCTGCAGTTCTGGCGAGAGATAATCACTCGTCGGATCATACAGAAAGTACTCCGCAACTCCGATCTCGGCGTAGGTTTTGCGTTTCGCCACGGTATCGT
>CAUJKL010000940.1 GCA_963204995.1 Planctomycetota bacterium
CACTGCTGGCTTGTCCAGCAGTGCTTACCCGCCACGGAGCACTGCTGGACAAGCCAGCAGTGGCACCCATTGGTTTGGCGTTGACCAAGCACGAGCGTGCGGTTCTCCCGTGTTGAAGTGAACCGCGAGCTTTCGCGTGGCGGCTGATGAGAACTCTCGTCTCAACCGCGCCACGCAATCGTCTTCGACTGCTGGTTCCACGGGTGATTCACGTCTGTCGTATGAGTGACAAGCGTCGCGCCGGTCGCCGTTAGGCGGGCGGTGGTCCAACCCGTCGTCGATACAGCCGGGTTGCCAACGTAAGAAGTCGCCGGAGTGTTAATGATGTGGATGCCTTGGTGTGCGGCGAGGCTGCGGTCGTGAATGTGGCCGTGGATATATGCTTTCACTTGCTGTCGTGCGGCGATGACTTTCCATAACTCCTCGGAATCGATCAGGCCGCCCGGGAAATGATTGGGATCGCCACCAAGACGCGGATTGTGATGCGTCACGATGAGCGCAGGCTTCGACGGACGTGCGTCCAACGCCTTCGCCAGCCAAGTCAGCTGATCTTCGCCGAGCGTTCCCTGAGTCACCATCGTTTCTTTCAGCGAGTCGAGCAGGAAGAAGTTAGCGAAGCGAGTTTCAACGACCGAGATGTGGCGAGATGCGACAACCGGCGTCTCTGGCCGCTCTTCTCGCAGGATTTCATAAAACGTCTCGCGATGATCGTGGTTGCCAAGCGTCAAGTGTAGATCGATCTGGGCTTCGTGCAGCGGTTGAAGGAGCGTGGCGAGATGTCGATAGTCGCCGGGCTGTCCGTCTTTCAGTGCCAGATCGCCGTTCACCAAGACACAGGCCGGTTTGCGCTGGAGGGCGACGAGTTCCGCGACGGCCTGCCGCAAGTGACTCGGCACCGGCGAGTCCGCCGGAT
Source organism: Planctomycetota bacterium (assembly GCA_963204995.1). GTDB lineage: Bacteria > Planctomycetota > Planctomycetia > Pirellulales > Pirellulaceae. The sequence continues at coordinate 914 of CAUJKL010000940.1, forward strand.
GTTTCTCGCCGATATGCGTGTCGTTCAAGAGATAGACCAAATCGCCTTCGACCTCGTCGCCCAGCAAGCCAGCGGGCGAGACAACGGCGGCTCCGATCGCGGTGCCGAGCGTGAACAAGAACTCACGGCGGTTGTGTGACGGTAAATGAATCGGCATGGAAAGGACTCCGGTATTGTGTAAGCTTCCAACTACAATAGAAATTCGTGGCTCTTCGAGAAGGGGGCGTAATGCTTGGTGAGCGGGTCACCCGCCGTGGTTTAACATCGGCCCAGCGTCAACTGGGCGACTTGATCTGTAATTGCTCGAGCCACACCAACGATTGCTCCTGCCACGCATCCCACATCGGCCCCTGGTAACCATTCAAGCCGTGCCCGCCAGACGGCAGCTCCAACAGCTTCGCCGGGATTTTGTGGGTTTGCAGCGCTTTGTAAAACGCTCGACTGTTCTCGATGGGGACAGGCTTGTCATCGACGGCATGAGCCAAAAATGTGGGCGGCGTCTTGGCCGTAACTTGCTTTTCGTTTGAGAACAGCTCGATCAGTTCTTTGCTCGGTGTGGCACCTAACAAATTGTTCCGCGAGCCGCGATGAGTCGTGTCGTCCATCGTGATCACAGGATAGACCAAGATCATGAAGTCGGGTCGGCAGCCGAGACGATTCACCTTGTCGGCGGCATCGACATTGCCTTCATCAAAATGCGTTCCGGCTGTTGATGCGAGATGGCCGCCTGCCGAGAAACCCATGATGCCGACTCGCGTGGGATCGACGCCCCAATCTTTTGCGTTCGCCCGAACCGTTCTGATCGCTCGTTGTGCGTCGAGCAATGGCACGAACGGACGGCCAGCGGGCAATCGATATTCCAGCACGACGCCGGTGATGCCCTGCCCGTTCAACCACTGTGCAATCCCGTGGCCCTCGCCGCCGGTAACCAATCCGCCGTACCCGCCGCCGGGACAAATCACGATGGTCGTCCCGTTCCCCTTCTCCGCGCGATGCACCGTGATCCACGCGTCCTCTTCCGCGAACTTCTCGCGATCGATCGGGGCGTGATTATTCCAGAGCGAGATGCGCGGCGGTTGTGCGTCGTCGGCAAAGGTTGTGTTAATGAGAGTAAACGCGAGTATCGGTGCATAAGTCAGCATTGACATACGAAACATCAAAAACTCCAGGCGAAGTCGCATCGCGGGGGAGGAGGCGGGAAACGAGAGGCACGATTCTGAATCCAATATCGAGTACGCGACCTCATAATGCAAGGAACCAGTGTGAGAACCGTCTGCGGGTTGGCTGCGCAGAGTTGGCTCGGATACACTTGAGGGCGATCACATCTCTGCTGTTCGCCATTCATGCTGGCGGTGGCTATCTGGCGACGCAGTCTCGAATTCACATCTCGAAAGCCACGTATGGACCTAGCGGACGAACAGGTATTCGAAGCGTCGTTTATCGACGACCCAGCCAACGCACCGGCATCTCGCTATCCTGGCGTGATTGCCGAATTGGAAAAGATCAGGAACAAGAAGGGAAGCTGGCTTTCTGGAGCGGTCATTCTTGGCGTTTCTGTCGCGGTCTTTCTCGGCGCTGGCGCGGCCCGGTGGGATTGGCACTTCGCCCTACTCTTGATTCCGATCTTGTTGTTCCACGAATTGGGACATTTCGTGGCCATGCGCGTTTTCAAGTATCGGAACTTGAAGATGTTTTTCATTCCGCTGCTCGGAGCGGCCGTGACGGGCCAGAACTATAACGTCGCTGGTTGGAAGAAAGCGATTGTCTCACTCGCCGGTCCCGTGCCGGGAATTGCGGTTGGCATTGGGCTGGGCATCCTGGCAATCGCCCTGGGCGATCAGCCGTTGCTACTCGAAGCAGCCACGCTGACCGTGTTTCTCAACGGCTTTAACCTCTTGCCGTTTTTGCCGCTTGATGGCGGCTGGATCGTACATGTCTTGCTGTTCTCGCGGCACCATGTTCTCGATACCGCATTTCGATTTCTCGCCGCAGTCGTCTTGATTTCGTCAGGGTTCCTCGGCCTCAGAATATTGATGTTCATTGGCGTCATGATGCTGATCGGTCTGCGAGCGGCCTATCGCGTGGCGCGAGTGGCAGCGGAGATACGCGAGTCGAATATCGACACGTCGTCGCCTGACGGTCAGTCGATTCCGGTTGAAACGGCCGACGCCATCATCAGTCGGCTCGACGCTGCAACGCCACTTCCGATTCCCGATGCCCTCAGGGCTCAACAGACCTTGCAAGTCTTCGAATCGGTCAACGCTCGCCCGCCGGGTGTGCTT
>CAUJKL010000941.1 GCA_963204995.1 Planctomycetota bacterium
TCCAGCACCCGCTGGTTGAACTCAAGCCAACTGAGTTCGCGATTGATGTATCGATTCGCAGTGTCATCGCTCATGCTTATTTAACCCGCCTCGCCGCGTAACGCGCGCAACTGAACCTGCAATCCAAAAACGTCCTCGAACAGCGAAGCGTTTTGCCGCAGGGCAAGCTGTTCGAGTGAGACATCCTGGACGTTCAACACGGAAATCACCAAACGATTCCCCTTAATCTCGCAGCGAATGTTGTTGATACGTTGGCTTCGAGAATCATTCAGCGCGACCGCAATTCTCAACATCGCTGCCAGCTTCGAAACGGCGACTCGTTCGTCGCGATCCAATGTGGCATATCCTTCGTGACTGGGCTGTGGCGAGGCTCGGCGGTAATAGCGGGCCACGATCGCGGCCAACAGCACTTCTTTGCGTCCGAGTCCGAACAGCTCGCTGTTGCGGATCAGGTACATCGTGTGTTTGTGGTGACTTGCAAAGCCAACGTACAACCCGATTTCATGCAGCAATGCGGCGATGTACAAAATCACCGCGAAGCGATGGTCCATCTGATGCTGAGGGCGGAGTTGGTCGAACAGTTGTCGCGTCGTCTCCGCTACTTGACGAGCGTGCTTCTCGTCAAAATGGAACTTGCGTCCTAAATCGATCGCCGAGCGAATGATCTGATTGCTGAATTCTTCGGTCCAGATAGAATCCGTCGCCATCGCCTTCAGTAGGCCGTCGCGAAGATTCGTGTTCGTGACGAGAATGTTCTTCAGTTTGAAGGCCCGTGCGAGTTGGACGTAGGTGAGCAGTGCCGGACCAACGGTATCGGCATCGGGGTAACTCAACGCATACTTGCGGACCAAGTGATCCTCGGACATGGCGAGGATGCGATCGGTGAACTTTTCTAAGGCTGCGAGCGGCACACGCGCCAGCGTCTTTGGATTCCAGTCAGGCACCAATTGATAGGTCGCAAATCGTATGTCGCCGCCGAGGGCGATCATCTCGTTCGACTCATCGGGCGTGACATGGTCCAAGATTTGGTCGACCGCCCGCTCGATCTGACTCTCCATAAAGTCGCGAACCTTGCCCTCCGGGGCGTTATACGCTTCCAGCGTCTCGCGCAATCGCAATGAACCGAGTCGATAGGAATTCGCATACAGCACGTTGCGGTCGTGGACGACGAGCATTTCCGTGCTGCCACCTCCGACCTCGATCACGATCGTCTTACCCGTCTGTAGCGATGGCTCGGAACGGAGATACGGAAAAATGCTGAGGTAAGTGATGCGAGCCTCTTCGGCTTCGTCAATCGGCTCGATTTGCAACCCGGTCGCAATATAAATGCGGTCAACGAAGGCCAATCGATTGACGGCTTCACGGACCGCGCTAGTGGCGATCACGCGGATCTGATCGGGCGAAACGATTTGATACTCGGTCAGCATCTGTCGATAGCTGCGCAATACTTGCACGCAGTTTTCAATCGTGGCTTTGCCGATGCGACCGGTCGTAAAAGAATCTTTGCCCAGGTTAACCGCTTGCTGCAACGTCTCCAGCACGCGCACACCGCGCTGCTCATCGATCTCGGCAATCGCCATTCGAATCGATGTCGTACCGATGTCGATGACGGCGACCGGCTTGGGGGCGGCGGAGCGAGGTTGTACGTCTTCCAGTCCCTGTGACATGCGGCTAGTTTATATCAGGCTATGGTGAAGTGTGTGTTAAGCATCGAACGTCTTGTGAGCCCACGCGGCGCAGCCCAGTACTCCTGCATCGTCACCCAGCTTAGCCGCAACCACTTTGAAAGTGTCAACGAACGAGGGCATGACGGCCTTTTTCGCCGCAGAAGCGACCGCCTCGACATACAGCTCGGGCATCGCTTCGACCAAGCCGCCGCCCAACACGATGATGTCCGGGCAAAGCAGATGCACGACCGCCGCGACCGCCGTTCCTAAGATCCTCGCAGCACGCCGCACGATTTGTTCCACCGCTTTGTCTCCCGCAGCAATCGCATCGGCCAACACGCTGCTGCGGATATCGGCGATCGTTGTTCCTGCGAGTTTCAAGATCGTCGGAGCTTCGCCACGGAACGCAGCCTTGGCAACTTCGGCGGCAATCGCCAAGCGGCTTGCTTCGGTCTCTAGGCAACCTCGCAAGCCGCAACCGCAGAGTTGTCCATCTGGCATGACGGAGATGTGTCCGATCTCCAGGCAAGAATTTCGCTTGCCTCGAATGATTTGGCCATCGTAGACGCATCCGCCGCCGATGCCCGTACCGGGAAAGACACCCAGTGCCGTTCTCGCGGATTTAGCTGCACCGAAACGATACTCGCCGTAGACACCGGCATCGACGTCGTTCAGCACGACGACCGGACAGGCGAATTCTTTCTGAAGCAGCTTGGCGAGCGGGACATTCGCCCAGCTCAAATTGACTGCTTCGAGCACGACTCCTTTCTCCTGGTCGACGGGACCGGGAATCCCGACACCAATTCCAGCGACTTGATCGGGAGCGAGCTTTGCTTCTTCGAGTGCGTCGCGCAGCGTCCGAATCATGCGACTCGTAACCGAATCGGCACCTTCCGATCCTTTGGTTCTGCGACGTTTTCGAGCAATCGGTTTAAAGTCTGCATCGTAGACCACAGCCAGCATCTTCGTGCCGCCAAGATCTAGCCCAACCCAATGTTTCTTTTTTTCAACCGTGGACATCCAATTTGTCTTTCGGGAAAAGGCTCGATCCCTTTCGAGCCGATATCAAACTTGTTCAAACCCATGTGCTGCCGCATACTTCCACACGACCGAATCCGATGCCGAAGTGAATCCAACATCACGGACATGCCTCGAACCTGGGAACTCAGCGACAAGAGCGGCGACAAGTCGATGGGACAGGTTTTGGTCAAACAGCATTCTCATGCGGCTGGGATCACTCGAAGTCTCCGTTCCCGATCGGCAGCGTAAGCCAGGCAAGCGCGCAGGTCATCGGCTGTCAGGTCGGGAAAATCACTCAGGATTTCTTCAACGGACATCCCCGCTGCCAAGTATTCCAACACGTCTTGGACCGTGATCCGGAGGCCACGAATGCAAGGCTGACCACTCCGTTGATCCGGTTCGATGGTAATCAATTGCGAGTAATTCATTCTCGAAGCGTAGCCTGTCCGATCGAAAACGTCAACGAATGCTCGACTCCGCGACGAACCTAACTTGCCCTGTGGGGCCTCTGTGAATTAGGCTACACACATCGACCCGTTGGTCCGAACGCAATCACCTCGCCACCAAGAGAATTGTTGTTATGCGCAATCAGCCTTCACAATTCCGAGCCACGCCCCACGCTTTCGTCAATTTCAACGCCCGCCGACGCGAAGGTCTCTCACTCGTCAGCCGTCGCGGGATGATCAAGACTGGATTCGCAGGCATGGCGGGACTGACTTTGCCAGCCTTGCTGAAACACCGGGCGGAAGCTGCGACCGCCGGCAAGCCGATTGGAGGCAAGAGTGTCATCTTACTGTGGATGGCCGGTGGCCCGAGTCATATCGACACGTGGGACCCCAAGCCCACTCGGCCAATCGAGAATCGCGGCCCGTTTGGCGTGACTCAGACCAAGCTGCCGGGAGTTCACATTTGCGAGCATCTTCCCAAGCAAGCGGCCATGCTCGACAAGTTTACGATCCTGCGGAGCGTCGATGCACGCAACAGCAATCACCAGCCGAACATGGTTTTTCAGACGGGCAACTTGGCGGCCGCTCCGCGAGTGAATCCGATCGGAGATATGTATCCGTCGATCGGCTCGATCGTCGCCAAGCATCACGGCGCGAACACCGCCGGCATGCCGCCCTACGTGGCCTTTCAAACCGACAAGACGCACGTCGGTTATGCCGGCTATCTCGGCAAGCAGTACGACCCGTTCATTGCCCAGCAAGCCGCGAAACTACCGATCTATACAAACGTCGGTGTCGATACCGGACAAGTCGGCGGCGCGAACTTATTCGATCTGCCGCTCGGTTTGTCACAAGATCGCATCAACGATCGCCGCTCGCTACTCGATCAGTTTGATCGACTTCAGAGTGGCTTGGACCAAAAGGGATCGATGAACGCGCTCGATTCCTACTCGCAACAAGCCGTCGACATTGTCCTCGGCAGCCGCGCTCGCGACGCGTTCGACATCACACGCGAGCCGCAAGCGACACGCGACCGCTTCGGCAATCACTTGTGGTGTCAGGAAGCTCTCATGGCTCGACGGCTCGTTGAAGCCGGCGCGAGTTTCGTCACGTTAGACCTGAGTTATCACCGCGCATCTGGAACGTGGGACAACCACGGCGACAACATTCCTCCCTACGGCGGCATCAAGAATGGACTTGGGCCGTTGCTGCCGCTATTCGATCACTTGATCACAACGTTGGTTTCCGATCTCGAAGAACGAGGGCTGCTCGACGATTGTCTGGTGATCGCGATGGGCGAGTTTGGCCGCACGCCGCAGATGGGAACGCAAGACAGCAGCGACGGCCGCAATCACTGGCCGGTCGTCATGTCGATGTGCCTGGCTGGCGGCGGATATCGACATGGCCAAGTCATTGGCTCCACAGAAAGTGACGGCGGCCAAATCGCCGATCGCCCGATTACGCCTGGCGACCTCGCCGCGACGATCTATCACCACATGAGAGTCCCGCTCGACACCACTTATGAAGACGAACGCGGCCGACCCCACTACGCCGTGCAGAATAATGGGCAGCCGCTGCGTGAGTTGTTTTGAGATTGAAGATCTACCCGCGTTCTTCAAGCTGGCTTTGCAAGTCCGCGGCAAGTGCCTCAAGCGACGTCAAGTCCATGTTTTCCAGATCAACAGTCGGCGATTCGCCGACGCCAAGCAGTTGCTGCAACACGCGGATTTTGCCGATTTGCTCGCCTTCCAATCTTCCTTCCAATCTTCCTTCCAACTTGCCTTCTAGCTGAGCCTGCAGCAGCCGGGCGGCTTCGTCGCGTTGAAACTTCAGTCTTGCGTCGTATGCGCTTCGTTCGCTGGGTGTCTTTGCAATCATCTCCAACACTCCCGCCGTTTCGATAAATTCCTCGTCACCCAACGTTGCCACGATCTCTGCAACCGTGGACGTCGGGGCGAAACGCAAAAAGTAAGCCCACTTTTCGATTCCGTCCACGATCTGGTCATTTTTATCCGGGCGCGTGTACTTTGGCAACTCGATCGTGTGGATTTGCAGATCATCGGTCAACGTGGCTCCGTGAATTCGTTCGCGTAGCCGAAAATCAAGGTGTAGTTCAGGCAATCGCGGAAACATCAGCGCCTCCAGCACGCAAATGTTGATGGCCGGGCGCAAAGCCGGATAATCCTGACCCTCAGTCAATTGAGCGACATACAGCGACGACGTGTAGTATGTCAATCGCTGGTTCATCCCAGCGGGCAACGAGGTCTGCATCTCGATATTCAACTGTTGGCCGTGTTCGTCCAAAGCCAGCACATCTAAGACCGACAGTTTGTCTTGCTCGAAGTCCTTCACCAAGAACGGATTCAAGATTGTCACCTCTGAAATTCGCGGCGATCCGCCGAGCACGGCGTTCAGAAAGTGGATCGTAATGCGAGAGTGCTCGGGACTGCCCAATAACTTCTTAAAGGCGAAGTCCACCGTTGGGTCAATGCCGATAGTCAATCGAGATACTCCTGCGGTTTCGACTTGTCCATCATGCGACTGGAACACGGAAGCGAGCAGCATTGTACTAGTTTTGCCTCGTGTCGCCAATTCGCGAACCGCCGCGAGCCAGTGTCGATGGCGCGAGGATGCCAGCTCGCCCCGCACTTTCCGCCAGCCTCGTCGTTGGCCTGGGACTTACCCTACCGATAGGCACTCGCTACCGAAGTCCGCTCCAGTCGAAAGGTTTCCCGTCGCTCTTCTGGAACAGTCGCAGAAGTAGCTCTGGTACCGCGTTGCCGCGAAACATTTGAACGCTTCCGTCAGCCAAGGCTGCGAGGAATCGTCCATCGGTGCCTACACCGAGTCCTTCGCCCGGCTGCTGGGGATCGAATGCGTAGTCCTGCGGTGCTGTCCACGGCACGGACAGGCTCGGCTTGACTTCGACGAGGGCCGCTGTGTTGCTCGTTCCATCCAGGATGTGCCGGATGCTAATCGATTTGTCACCGCCGAAAATGGTGTCCTCACCGACCGGCGCGAGGAAGTTCGTGTGACCGGGTGGGATGCCAAGCCATCGGCTTTCGTATACCTTCGGCATCTTTTCGATGAGCGGCTTGTTGTGGGGACTGTCCCACGGTTGGTCAAGATCAAACTCATTGTATAGTTCGCCTTGATCGAGAAATGGAAGTATGTAGACGCGCCAGCTAAAGCCGCTCTTACCACTTGCGTCGCGAAAGGCGTCTCCTGGCGGGAATGACTTGAATGTATCGTGATAATTGTGCATGGCGAGAAGGATTTGCTTGAAGCTGTCGCTGTTTGTTCGTCGGCGCATCTTTTCGGCCACTGCGGCAGGTGCAGCGGATACCAGCCGCAGTCCTTCACGAATCGATTGCAACTCGTCGAGTCGGATCGTGATGCGACTCCCATCGACTGTCGGTTTGAGCAACGGAAGCAAAGCCAGAAAATCGTCTCGCGAAATCCGTGACTTCACGGCGGGCACTTCGTCGTGGGCGGCGAGCAACATTTCTGGAAGCTGTTCGGCCAAGGCGGCAGCCGCCTTCTCCGACTTGGACTGAATGACCACCACAGCACCAGGTCGCGATGGATCGATCGCCATTGCAGCCCACACCAGCCCGTCGGTCAGCAAGCTGCTTGGTCCTCCGCCCAAGTGACGCGGAAGCTGCGGCATCAGTTCCGTCACCGTCTGACGGACATAGTCGGGCGGAAGTATCAAGGCTTGAATCGGATAGCCCTTCACGCTCTCAAACGCAGCCGCCAACTCCGCTCGCGGAGACGGTACAATCGAGTTCAGGCTCGCTTCGACATCGGCATTCCCAGCGAATGCAAGCACCGTGCAGCCGTTATGAGTACAAGACTGAATTTCATGGAGAGCACCGAATAGCTCCGTGAGTTGCTTGCGGTGCTGCTCCGTTTTCTCTTTCACGAACAAGTATGCCGGCCATTCGTTCTTCGACAGCGGAATGCCAACGGTCGCGTAGATCGGCTCGCCACCTGCTGCCGCGCGCAAGCTTTCAATCCCCTGCGTCGCATCTCGGGTCCAACGGTCGTACGCTTCTGGACCGCCTGGGAAAGTGGACTTCAGCGCAGTTGTATCCGTCGGCAACGAGAGCCTCGTGGGATCGACCTTGAGAATTAGCGTGGTTGTCTCACCGACGAACGGTTGTACGATCGCGGCGTCGTCAGCGAAGGAGATGCTGTGGCAATTCGCTACGGCGAGCACGCAGGCGAGAAATCGAATCACATGCCAGTCGGTAAATGGTCGAAGTAGTTGGCGGTTCATGTCGGTATTCCATGTAGTTTTTGATCGTTCCTTAAAGTAGCCATCACGCTTCGCGTGATGAGCATTCAATCTGGACCTTCCGCGTTTTGTCATCCCGTCGCGCCGCAACGGCCCGCTCTCAGCAGGCTCATCACGGCGGAGCGTGATGGCTACTTTGTGTCCGCAAATCTTAGAATCAATCGGTATCGCAAGCCTGGCACTTTGTGGCCGTTCAGGATGGCATGGTCGTCGTGGAATTCATAGTCGAGCGGTTTGCCAGTCAGCGGTTCTAGCGGTGCAGGGACCGGCAAATCGTCCAACGTCGGCGGCAGCTTGCCATCGTTCTCGGCACCGTACATTCGGATGGCTTCCACGGTTTGAACCAAAGCAATTCTCTGTTGGCTGCGTGCGACGGCAGTTTGAAACGCCTGCACAGCGGGCAAGAGAGTATCCGTCGGCATTCCGCTCCAGCCAATTCGATCGAACTTCCTCCGCAATGAATCGTAGATACGTGATGAGTGACTCTGCGACTGATAATAGGGAAGTTTGGCCCACTTGAAGTAGTCGTCGCCTGCCGCATCGTAAAAGCGAACCATAGCGAGAAAGACAACTTGTGCGGTCGGATACGCTTCGACCTGCTCGCGCGAAAGGCCGACCTCTTCGATCAAGTAGCGTTTGGCACCGGGATAGGCCGCAGCGACGTATGCGACCAGCATGGCTCGTGTCGCCTCGGGATCATCCGGGTTCAAACCGAATTCGACTGCGAGGCTCCGGAGCTGGGGAACCAGCCGGTCAAGGAAGTCCTGCCAGTAGCCAGCCGGTCGCGGCACCTCATCGACGTCACGGAGGACTTTGAATTGCAGATACAGAAACTGACGTTCAACGCTCAGCGCGTACCGAGCATCGACCAACGGACGAGGCAGTGATGCGAAGGCCCAGTACAGGTTCGGAGCTTCGGATCGCTGGACCAAGTGCAAGACATCCGTCCAAGCCACGTCCGCAATAGACAGTCCGACCAACGTCGTGACGATAAAGTCGTCCTGTCCTAAGTGACGGGCCATGGAATACTGTTGCCCCAAGATCTCGATGGCGTCGTCGATCCGTCCCTCGGCGATGGCGAGCCGGCAGCGAAGCGATTGCATGCGGGCAGTCTCACGCAACGCCTGCACTTCTGGCAACAAGTAGACGAATGGACTTTCAATGGTTCGAATGTTTCGATCGAGATCGAAGTACCTTTGCTTGGCAGCTTCTTTGAGAAACCATGGTTGAAACGAGAGCAGTGCCAAAAACTCCTTGACCTCTTTGACCGGCAATTCGTCGGGCGGCATTGACTGCCAGCTGTACGGCGGCAACTCGGCAGTCGATCGATTCTCAGTGCGCGCCTGATCGCGAGTCTTCGCATAGATTTCACTCAATCGCTCGCGCACCCGGGTCTGCTCGAAGAACCCTTGGGCCTTGAGGTAATACGTGGCCGCGTTTCCGTCCAGTAGATCGAAGTCGTCGGGAATCAGATGGTACTTCAATGCCGGTATCGGCTCGGCCCGAGGGTGGAGTGTCATCTCCATCGTATGGATCTGAATGCCATCCTGCTCGTCTTGCTCGATCAGCCAACCGCCACTCTTTTCCGGTTGCTGGCCGGTAGCCTGAACTGCACACGAAAGGGCGCTGATAAACACTGCCATCACTCTTGTTAAATCGCTGCATCTCATCGTCACTCTCATTTCTTCTATCTGGCAAACCTTCATCAGCCTCCGAGCGATAGCTCGCGGTTCACTCCGCAGGGAGAACCGCACGCTAGCGCGTGTCGGCTGATCTAACCGAGCTCATGGACTACAACGCCGCCCCGGTCGATTCCCCCAGGAACTCTTGCATCAATTCGCGTCTCGATACCGGCGATTCAAATTCCAACGTGGACGTTGAACCCGTCGCCCGACCGAAATACTCTCGTCGCTTCTCATGCGTTCGATCAGCGCGCCGCTCGCTATGTCGCCCCAAGTACATTCCCACTTGAAGCGTGGGGCCGTCGGACAAGTAAGCCGCCCCCCACTGCCTTAGCGGATCGCGCCCCATCGTCAATATCGAACCATTCACGTCAAAGGGCTTCACCGGTGACAGTACGTTCTCCTGCCGATCAGCGTTGTGTTGCTCACTGGAGGAATCAACAATCGATTCTTCCGCGATCGATTCAGGTGTCTCTTGCCGAACGTGGACGACACGATCTCCGGGATCGGGTGTTGTCTCCGTGCGACTCATCAAGACAAACATGACCAACGCCCCGACTCCGGCACCACAAACCCACGAGCTGGCGATTACCAGCACGCGGCCGCTGGCGCTACGCTTGCTTCCTGGCAAGGCGTGTATAGGTTTTCGATCCGGTGCGCGTTCGACGAGCGTGTCCAGCGCGTCGTCGTCGGCTATTCGCTGGAGCGAGGCCAAGTCCAATTGAGGCGATTGTGGGCGAGTCGCTTTCAACTGCTGCTCAAGCTTATCGAGCCGCTCTATTGTCTCGGGAGATTCCGGATCAACGTGTGGCTTGCGTTCTTGGTTCATCTTTCTGTCCTATCTTGTCTTCTTCCCCGTCAAGCATCTCGTGCAACAACTGCAAAGCTCCACGATATCGCCGATGGACCGAACTCGATGAGATTCCGACCAGATCGGCAACTCGTTCAAAGGACAACTCGCCCCAAATCCGAGCGACCACAATCTCCCGTTCCAGTTCCGGTAACCGCGAGAGTGCAGCTTGTAATTCCTCGCTGTCAAACCCAAGGCTTTCGCCGTCGCTAAACCATTCGTCTCGCTGCTGGCTGGCTTGGCGGTGATGTGTACTTCGCCGCCGCTCGCCGCGAGCCAAATTCATCGCGCGACGGCGAATCGTCTTGAACAACCAAGCCACCGGCTGATCTGGAACCGGATCTTGACGCAGCAGTTCGATCAACGCTTCTTGCAAGGCGTCGTCCGGTGCATGGCACCACTGTCGTGCGTAGAGCTTGAGTGCGGCACCGTGCGAATCGAGCAGAGTCTGCAGTGCTTCGGTATCGATCCGCTCCACATTCACGTTCCCGCCAAACGGCCGGTTGCTAGACATCCGACATCTTCTGCCAGTATGTCACCGCTCACCGGGACTTGTCCCACAAGTTTTTCAAAAACGAAGGCATTTCCACAAAGGCGAGAGATTAATCCAGCAATTTCCCCAACTCCCACACCTTAATCGTTCGATCAAAGCTGGCCGAAGCCAGATGAGTGCTGTCGGGTGAGAATTCGACGGAATAGACCGAGTTGGAATGAGCTTCGATCTTTGTGACATGCTCCAGCGTCTTCGTGGACCAAAGAAGCACCTCGCCATCGCGTCCTCCCGAGGCGATCAGCTTGCCATCTGACGAATAGGCGACGCACTTGGCAAAGTTGCGATGGCCGACGAGTTCGGCGATCACAACCCGGGAGGTCGACGTACCGATCCGAATTTTCCCGTCGCCGCTGGCGGTTGCGAAACGATCGCCAGAAGGTGCGAACGCGATCCCTTCGACGGTCCCGTTATGTCCCGTAACCGGTCCCAGTTGTGCGCCGCTGGCCGCATCCCAAAGTAACAGTGACTGGTCATAGCTGCCGGAGGCGAGCAACTTGTTGTCCGCAGAAAACGCGACACAATAAACTGCGTCGCTATGCCCGGTCAGCACAAACTTCTGAGCACTCGTCGCCGCATCCCATACTCGCACGACGTTGTCATACCCACCCGACGCCAACAGTCGTCCATCGGGCGAAGCGGCCATACACTCGACGTATTGCTGATGCCCGCTCATTGTCGCCATTACAACGCCCGTCGCCACGTCCCAGATCCGCAGCGATTTATCCAGGCTTGCCGTCACCAGCTTCTTGCCGTCCGGTAGAAACTCGACCGTACACACCCCATCGCCATGCCCGCGCAGCGTCAATCTTTCCTCGCCACTTTCGAGATCCCAGATCTTGGCCGTGTTATCGAGACTCGCCGACGCCAGCAGCTTGCCATCGGGCGAGAACGACGCGTCGTACACGGCGTTGGGGTGTCGGAAGGTTAAGTGAGGTTTCGTTGTCATCAGTAGCCGTCGAGATAGATCGTGTTCATTATTGGGAAGCGAGCCAACTGCGTAGAGAATAACCTGTCTCGTGCCTTGCAGCAAAGCAATTGGGGCCATGACTTCTGCCACGAAAAACACAAAGAGTCACAAAGAAAACGCGAGAACGTAGTCGACCGTGCTGCGGGCATCAAGTCTTTGTGCCTCTTCGTGCTTTTCGTGGCTACCGCTTCCCTGCTGTTTCGGGGAGAGGTTGTGAAAAAATCGTGGGATAGGCTTCCAGCCTGTCATTTTCCCCGTATTTCTGACAGGCTGGAAGCCTATCCCACCCAATAAAATCACAGCCTCGGAGATGACACGTCTGCCGCGGTCCAGCTTACCCCTGCCGTTAGACCAATTCCTTGATGGG
>CAUJKL010000942.1 GCA_963204995.1 Planctomycetota bacterium
GGGAGAGTGATCGACATTTCGCAGTTGCCTGATGCTCCGATCACCATGCGTTCGGCAAGCAGTCAGTCATCGACCGCAGAAAGCCATTCGTCGACGGCACAAGCAACAGTCATCGATGGCGGTTGGAAGTCGCGAACGACCACGTTACGCGTTGCCGGCACTTGAGGCATTCGCTCTCGTAATCAGCCCTCCAGCGGAGAACGAAAGCCGTGCTAGGTATCTCGACGCGACTTGCCTCGTGGACGAAGCGTCTGCCTGTCTTCACGGCCCAGGCTGCGCGAAGTCGTTGGTCACGTCTCGTCGGCAGAATCAACTCGTTGGAGTCCGCTCTTCAGTCGTCGAGCGAAGAGGAACTCCGCCGCCAGAGCCTGTCGCTCCGCTACCGAGCGCTCAGCGGCGAGTCGCATCTGGCGTTGCTACCCGAGGCGTTTGCGTTAATGCGTGAAGCGGCGTCTCGCACACTCGGTATGCGGCATTTCGATGTCCAGCTGCTCGGCGGCATTGCGATGTGTCACGGGGCAATCGCCGAAATGCAGACCGGCGAAGGCAAGACGCTCACCGCCACGTTGCCGTTGTATCTTGCCGCGCTGGAGGACAAAGGAGCTCATCTGGCTACTGCGAACGACTACCTTGCCGCGCGCGACGCGGCCATCATGCGGCCCGCTTACAAACTGCTCGGCATGACGGTCGGAGTGATCGAATCATCAACGGCCCGACCGCTGCGGCAAAAGGCCTATCGTTGCGATGTGACATACGCCGCGTCGCGCGAGTTTGGGTTCGACTTCTTGCGTGACCGGTTGTTGCTTGGTCGGCAAGGCACAACGAATCGTGACCTGCTGGGCGGGATGCTTGGCCAACGACCATCCGGCACGGCGAGTGATCCTGTCCAACGCAGCCAGCACTTTATCCTGGTCGATGAAGCCGACAGTATCTTGATCGACGAAGCCCGCACGCCGCTGATTGTCAGTTCGCTGCCCGGCAACTCGCAAGACGCAGCCGCTGCCTTGTATCGCTGGGCGGCGACCGTGACCGCTGCGTTTGAAGAGGCGATTGATTACGAATACGATCACAAAGAACGCAGCGTCACCTTGCGTCCGCCGGGACGTCGCAAGGTCCGCGAGTTGGAAAAACCGGACGCGATCGACGCCATCGCCATGTTCGACATCTACGAACACGTCGAACGAGCGATTAAAGTCGACCGCGAGTTCTTTCTCGACCGCCACTACATCGTTCGCGACGGCGAGATCGTCATCGTCGACGAGAACACCGGACGACTGGCAGAAGGACGCAAGTGGCGAGACGGAATTCATCAAGCGATCGAAGCACGCGAAGGAGTGACCGTGAGCGTGAAGACCGGCGAGGCCGCTCGCGTCACCGTCCAGGATTTCTACTTACGATACGAGCGCCTGTGCGGCATGACAGGCACTGCGGCGACTTCGCGTCGCGAACTGAAACGCATCTATCAAGCAGCGGTGTCTGTGATTCCGACCAACCGGCCACCGCTGCGAAAATGTTGGCCTGATAAAGTCTTCGGGACAAGTGAAGAGAAATGGCAAGCGATCGTTGGCGAAGTCGCGGAACAACATGCGTTGGGCCGACCGGTACTGATCGGCACGCGTTCGATCGACAAGTCAGAGATTCTAGCGAGACTGCTGCGGCAGGCAGGCATCGAACACCACGTGCTGAACGCGCGGCGACATGCCGAAGAAGCGAAGATCGTGGCCAGTGCCGGAGAACTCGGCCGAGTTACCGTTGCAACCAACATGGCGGGACGCGGCACCGACATTAAACTCGGCGAAAGGGTTCGCGAAGCGGGTGGTTTGCATGTGATTTGTACCGAACTCCACGAGTCGGCACGGATCGATCGGCAATTGGTTGGTCGCTGTGCTCGCCAGGGCGATCCTGGTTCGTTTCGCCAGTTCATGGCCTTGGACGACGATATTATTAAAGCCGGTTTGGGGCCGCGCGCCGCAACTCGCTACGAGCGAATCGGCACGGCGACGCCTGGCCCCTGCGATCGCTACGCGCGTGTCATGCGATCCGCACAAGCCAAGGTCGAAAGTCAGCACTATCGGCAACGCCGCTTGCTGCTTTATCACGAAAAAGAACGACGCAAGACGCAGCGACAAATGGGGCAAGATCCCTACCTCGACGCGACGAGTTAGAATGGTCCTAGCCCGCACTTCTCATCGTAGGCCGGACCGAAGGTCGCAAACCCTTGCCGGAGCTTCGCAAACGCAAATAGCTTGAAATCATGGTGTCTCGTAAATCCACTCGACAACTGCGACCGAAGTTCCGGCAGATGCGGCGTTTGCTTCGATCCGGCCTACAATTGATGAGAAATGCGGGCTAGCACCAAATGGAAACGCGATGATTGGCATTCGCCAAACTGTAAACGGTTGGCCTACGATCGCTCCGCGATAAAGCCCCGTCAAACGGGGCTACACTCGCGTGTCAGAGATGTTAAAAGGCTCTGATCGCACAACTCCGAGAATCAAAGATGCTGGGGAAAGACGGTGGGCTGGTGGCTCTGCCGCTCCGAAACGACGGATCGATGTCGCGCTACTTCGACTTGCGGTGTTGCGTGATCAGGGCGTGCATGACATCGCTGCGACGGACGACGCCTAGTAACTCGTGTGGCTCGGCTCGGGTCACCACGGGAATGCAATCGTCGGTCTCGGCTTGAAACAACTCAAACGCATGCGTTGCCGGTTCGTCGGGATAGAGAAATGCATCCGTTTCGGTCGCCAAGTCCTCGGCGCAAACGAGTTGCGTCACGCTGTTGTCGAACATGACATTGCTCAGCAGCGGATAGCGGATCACGCCGACGACTTGTCTGCGATCGTCGATCACGGGGTAAGTGTTGTCGTGGCTGTGTTCGATGTAAGCGATGATCGCTTCGAAATTCGCTGACTGGTTCAAACCCTTACTCTTTCGAAGCAGATCACTGACTTTGACCTTGCTGGTCGTGGAAGCGGCGGGCGTCGATCGACGAATTGCGGTCCGAAACCGATCTGTCACGGAACGCACTTGATCGAGCGGCGTGCTGCTTGTGTGGCGAATCGCTTGCGCCAACGGGACTTCGCCCGTCCGCAGCAGCGACTGCCGAATGAACAGTGGGCCGATGATTTCGAACACCACGACCGATCCCAGAATGATGCTTTGGATAGGCTTGCCCAGGACCGGATCGCGAGTCACGGCGATATTTGCCAGCGCGATTGCGGCACCCGCTTGTGCGAACAGACAGCTGCCGAGCCAATGACGAACTTCCACGGGTTGCCGCGTCGCTCGCGCAGCACCGTACACGCCAAGCCACTTTCCGGCAATTCGAAAGACGATATAGATTACGCCGATCTTACCCACTTCGATAAAGGCATTCACATCCAGTTCCGTGCCGTGGGCAGCAAAGAACAAGACGGCCAGCAATCCCGACAAATGGTCTAGCTCGTCAACGATCTTACTTTTCATGTCCGACGTGTTCGCGACCGTCACGCCCATCACGAGAAACGTCAACATGTAGGGGGTATGAAAAGTCTCACACACGCCGAGCAGGAATGTCGTCGTGGCGACGAGCAGTACCAGCCAGCGTTTCATGTTCAGCAGCCCGCAGCCGTAACTGACGATCAAACCGCCGGCAACACCAAACGCGATGGAACCGGCAATGTTTTGCAGCAGGATGCCTAGCTGATGCCCGACGGAAACGTGCAGTTTCCCTTGGACGAGATGAACCGCGAGGAAGGCCAGCTCGAAGAGGACGATGCAGGCAAAGTTGTTCATCGCCACCAGAAAGCCCGTGCTCTCCGTGACCGGGCCTTCCGAGCGAAACTCCTTGAGCACGAGGATCGTGGTGGCGGGTGCCGTGGCTACTGCGAGACAACCCAGCAACAGGGCCATGCTGCCGGAACAGCCGAACAGCCACAGCCCCGTCGTAACGAGACCGCAAGTAACGGTGATCTCGCCCACGGAAAGTGCCAGACAATGCGCTGCCACTCGCCGCACTTTCGAGAACGTGAATTCACAACCAAGATTGAATAAGACGACCGCCATCGCCATCTTCAACACGGGCTCGAATAACTCGACGTGACCTTCGGGAATTAGATCCAGGGCACTCGGGCCGACGAGCAAACCGACGAGCAGATACGCGGTGACTTTGGGCAAGTGCAGCAGATCGGCGAATACGCCCGCCGCCAGGCAAACGCCCAGCAACAGCCCGAGGCTACTCGCGATATGCAGATCGAAACCGCTCATGAAATTACCGACGTGCGTCGTTTCCCAAAGTGCTTGGCTGCCATCGCCTGTGTCGTCGGAGAGTTCTAACGCTTACCGAACCGCACGAAAATCCCAATCTGCCAAGCCACTCTATCTTAGATTGCCGCCAACCCGGCCATAGCCAAACAAGGGCGCGTGTGGCAAAATCCAAGGGACGTGCGACAATTACAACTCTGATAACGATTAAGGAGGCAATCATGAATTCACGCGATGCGATCCAATTGGCCATCAATATGGGCGACATGATCTCGATGGGTTACTTGCAAGACTTGTCGGATGAGCAAATGATGCAGCGACCGCACCCCGAGTGCAATCATCTGAAGTGGCAGGTCGGGCATCTGATCGCCTCTGAGAATATGATGATCGACGGAGTGGTTCCCGGCTCGATGCCCGCTTTACCGGATGGCTTTGCCGAGCGGTACAACAAGGAAACGGCCAAGTCGGACGATGCGAGTGCCTTCGACACCAAAGAAGAGCTGTTACGCGTTTATCAAGAGCAGCGAGCCGGGACGTTGGCTGCGTTGTCGAAGTTGTCCGACGAGGATCTCGACAAGCCATCGCCCGAGTCCATGCAAGGCTACGCCCCGAATGTCGCCGCCGCCTTCAGCATGCAAGGCAGCCATTGGCTCATGCACGCGGGCCAATGGGCCGTCGTCCGTCGCCAACTCGGCAAGCCGCCGTTGTTCTAAAGCCAGAGTTTTGAATTGGTAGTCGGCGTGAAGGGGTCGGGAGTCTTTTTCGGAGAACACGTTTTCAAATTGATACGACTTTGGCCGAAAAGGACTCCCGACCCCGATTGAGCGCCGCCCGCTCACGCTCCGAGGCTGTGATTTTTTTGGGTGGGTTCGGCTTCCCGCCTGTCAGAAATACGGGGAAATTGACAGACTGTAAGCCTATCCCACGATTTCTTCACAGCCTATCTCATAAAACTCCTTGCCAAGACTCTATTTTCCTGCCCCCCATATTCCTGCCATTACTTCTTAACTTGTCATTTTGGTGAACTATTCACGGCGACCGCCGACGACGCTCCCGATTTCTTGGTTGCCTGGCCCCAGAACTTGCGATAGATCACACGTCCGATCAACGCCGCCAAGGCAATATCAACCAGAATCAGTAGCGCAATTCCCCATGTGTTCCCCCAGTT
>CAUJKL010000943.1 GCA_963204995.1 Planctomycetota bacterium
GAGCACGAAGTTACAGACGAAGTTAGTTTCCAATTCGTATTGCTTGACGAAGTACTTATCGCGATTGAAGAAGACTCGCCAATCGATATGCTTGGGATCGTCGCCGGGCACATACTCGCGATGCCCCGCAAACTCGACGGCAAACCCGGACAAGGGCGACTTATGAGCCCCCGCCATGTTGCCCACGATCAAGTCACGCGGCTCGAAATGCCGATCGGCAACAAGAGCCAAGACGGCCGGATCGATATATCGGGAGAGAATCGTTCGCATTGGTCATTGGTCATTGGTCATTGGAGATTCGTACCGCTTGTCTTTCGGCACCGCGTCCAAAAGCATCTCGATCAGCTTCTCGCTGCTCAAATGCTTTGCTTGAGCGGCGTAGTTGCCCGCGATGCGGTGCCGAAGCGCCGGTTTGGCCACCGCTTCGACATCCGACACCGTGGCATGATGGCGACCGTTCAACGCCGCTCGCGATTTCGCACACAAGATCAGTGTGATCAAGCCGCGAGGACCGGCTCCCCAACTGACCCACTGATTGACAAACTCAGGAGCTTCTTCAGTACCAGGACGCGAAGCACGCACGAGCGCCCACGCGTATCCGAGCACTTGATCGCTCACCGGAACACGTCTTACTAGTTCTTGCAGCTCCAGTATTTCTTCACCGGACATGCAGGGCTCGATCGAGCCGAGCTGACCGCTCGTCACTCTACGGGCGATCTCCCATTCGTCGCTGCCGCTCGGATAGCCGACTTTGATGTGCAGCAAGAAACGATCGAGTTGAGCTTCGGGGAGCGGGTAGGTTCCCTCTTGATCCAGTGGGTTCTGGGTCGCGAGTACAAAGAACGGAGCCGGCAGCCGATGCCGCTCGCCACCGGCGCTGATTTGTCGTTCTTGCATCGCCTCGAGCATCGCCGCGTGCGTCTTGGGTGGTGTCCGATTGATTTCGTCGGCCAGCAACAGATTCGCGAAGATCGGGCCCGGCAGGAATCGATAGCGACGTTCGCGCGTGGCCGGATCTTCTTGAATGACTTCCGTACCCGTCACGTCGCTCGGCATCAGATCGGGCGTGAATTGGATTCGCCGAAACGTCAGATGCAACGACTCGGCCAACGAACTGACCAGCAGCGTCTTCGCCAACCCCGGCACCCCTTCGAGCAACGCATGACCGCCCGACAGCATGGTGATCAAGACCTGCTCGATCACGTCGCCCTGGCCGACAATCACTTTGTTGAGTTCTTCGCAAATTCGATGGTACGACGCCTGACACCGCTCGACGGCGGCAACATCGTCCTGCTCTCGTGCGATCGTTTGTTCTGTGGTCACCAATTACGCTCTCAATCAGCAGTTATGTTGTAGGCCGGACCAAGGCTTTGCGCAGTTCCGGCAGCTTCAGCGTGGCGATTGCCGGAGCTGCGCAAAGCCTTGATCCGGCCTACGTATACACCTGACTAATCATCAGTTTGAAAATATCGTTGCAGTTTCTCTTCGTAGCCTCGCGGTGCTGGGCGGCGAGTCGCCCCGCGAATCCGGTTCTGTAAATCCGCAGGCAGCCTCGTAAACCACGCTTCCTTCTCGAAGCCTCGCGACTCGACGTCCGCGCCTTGTTCCGAGATGTTCGTCGATCCTGCATCACGGGTTGTACCACTCGACGCTTCGTTTTTCGAGGTGCTATCCGAAGAAGGATTCGCCTCGGAGGGATTTGCCGCTTCCATCGCCTGTTGCACGTCGGACAATTGAGCCTGGACTTCTGCCGCAGCTTCCATGAGCGACTTCTCGGCATTCTCGACCGCTTCGAGTCGATTCTGTTCGGCCGCTGGCGAGCCGTCCTCCAGGGCCTGCTCGGCCTTGGCCACCGCCTCTTGAGCTTCGTCCAGTCGCGTTTCGACGCCGTCACTCAACTGACTTGCATCGTCGGCCTCTGCCAGCGCGTCGGCAATCGCGGCCTCTATTTCCGCGGCGGAGGCAGGATCAGCCGCAGCCAGTTCGCTCGCTTCGGCTTGCTTCTCGACCAAGTCGTTCAAGGAAGTGCTAAGCTCCTGCAATTGTGCCGCTCGATCCGCCAGGGCGTCCGGATCAAACTCTTCGGCACTCAAATGCTGCGCGATATCTTCGAGCATGTTCACAACCGTATCCTGCCGCTCGACAGCTTGCTCCTTCTGCCCTTCGCCGAGATGTTTCACAGCTTGCTGGGCCGCATCCGTGGCTGCCAGCATCTGCTCACCGACCTGGGCGAGTTGGCTGAGTTGTTCACGAAGTTGTTCGAGTTGTTCGGCGATCGCTCGCTGGCTCGCGGAAAATGCGTCGCGATCTTTCGCCTCCGACAGATCCGTCGCCGCTGTTTGCCATCGTAGCTTCTGTTGCTCCTTGACTGTCTTCGCAATCGCTTCCAGCGCCCTGCGGCGTGCTTCTTCCTCCAGCTTGTCACTCTGCTGCATCAGCCGCAGCGACTCGATCAACGCCCCGAGAATGCTCTGCTCCGCCAGCAGTGCCTCCGCGTAGCTGCCCGCTTTGACAAAGTCCGTCGCTTCCACAATGAGCACACTCGTTTGCGCTGTCGTTAAATGCGAAAGAGCTGCCACGGCACTAATGCGTTCCAGCCCCACGGTTTCTTCCGCCTGACGAAGCATTAGCACCAGTTGATCGAACAACACTGCAAGATCCAAGTGCGATTGAACCAATTGTTCGGCGGATTGCGGCTGCTCGGAAACAGGCCGCGACGTTAGCCCTTCCGTGACAACGATCGCTTGTTGTTCGAGAGCGATCATCTGCCGCAGCAAGTCGAGCGTTCGTGAACTTCGCAGCCGCCCGCGTAATCGCTGACGTTCCGCCATCATCGCCACGGCAATTCGCCGCGCGGTCACTCTCGCGTCCGCCAGCAATTCGTTACGACCGTCTTGAGGACTGGCTTGCAACTTCTTCAGAAGAACAGTGAGCTGTTCCATCTCGCTGGAAGCGAGCTGAGCGATCCTATCACGTGACGAACGAATCTCGTCGTAGAGCGGTTGCTCGGACAATCCGTTCTCTGCGAGGTGACGCAATTGCACGTCGAAGATGGAAGCAACCAATTCAGTGGCCAGATCGCGAGCTTGAGCATGGGCGACGATTCGGTCACTCAAAGGTGCAGTTTCCTCGGCATTAATAACCCCGATCACCGGCGGGAATAGCAGCACCATCGTGAGCCACATCGCTGGCCGGACGACCCGCCGTCGGCTCCCCTCGCCTTTGTTGCGTCCTGAACAACGAAGACCTGGATTTAGGGGCAAGGCCCCGGAAGATTGCCTAGCCC
>CAUJKL010000944.1 GCA_963204995.1 Planctomycetota bacterium
ATCGATCTATACTGACACTCGCTTTATCCGCAAGTACCGGAGTTGCCCTCGCCGTGCGAACTGTAGCGATATTTGCTTCTCTTCTGCCGGTCGTCTTCGTGTCACTTGCCGCCGAAGATGATCAACCGACCATCGCCAAGATGTATCAGAACAAGATAAGAATGAGCACCACGAACTCAACAAGGAAATTGACCTATGAACATGGAGTCAAACGGTACTTTGTCTCGTCGCCAACTTATCGAAAACGCCGCGATCGCGGCTGGCATTGCCGCCGCCGTGGCGGCCATTCCCAAGCAGTTGCGTGCTGCCGAATCGGTGTCGCTCAAGAAGGGTGATGCCGTGCTCTTTCAAGGCGACTCGATCACCGATGCTGGACGAGATCGCAACTCGAAAGACAAGGCCAACAAAGCGCGAGCGTTGGGAACTGGCTACCCGATGCTGTTGGGGCCCGAGTTGCTGCGGGATCACGCGGCACTTGATTTGCAGATTTACAATCGTGGCATCAGCGGCCACAAAGTGCCCGACCTCGATAAGCGCTGGCAGAAAGACACGATCGATTTGAAGCCCGCCTTGCTGAGCATCTTGATCGGAGTGAACGATATCTGGCACAAGTTGGCCGGAAATTACGACGGCACGGTCGGCGATTACGAAACCGGTTTTGCGGCATTGTTGGCGAGAACTCGCAAGGAATTGCCCGGCGTCACGATTGTTGTCTGTGAGCCGTTTGTTCTCCGCTGCGGGGCGATCAACGACACATGGTTTCCAGAGTTCGATCAGCGGCGAGCCGTGGCAAAGAAGGTAGCATCCGACGCCGGCACGCTGTGGGTTCCATTTCAAACGATGTTCGACGAAGCCGTCGCGAGTGGCACCGCACCGAGCTACTGGGCCGCTGACGGCGTGCATCCGACTTTGGCAGGTCATTCACTAATGGCTCAAACGTGGCGGAAGGTGGTTGGGATTTGACTCGACGCGCGACATCAGACCGTCCGTCCCACGAACGAGGCAAGGTCTATTTCATTGGAGCAGGGCCCGGTGATCCGGGGCTGATCACGCTGCGCGGTGTTGAATGCTTGCGTCGCGCGGACGTCGTCCTCTATGACTACCTGGTGAATGCTAGAATCTTGGAACACGCACGTGCTGGTGCCGAGTTGATTTGCCTCGGCAAGCATGGACGGACACGCCTCTGGTCGCAACAGGAGATCAATGATGCGTTGGTCAGCCTGGCGCGGGAGGGCAAAGTCGTCGCGCGGCTCAAGGGCGGCGATCCAGCGGTGTTCGCGCGCGGTGCCGAGGAGATTGAGACGCTCGTTCAAGCCGACATTTCATTCGAAGTCGTGCCCGGCATCACGACTGCCTTGGCGGCGGGCAGTTATGCAGGTATTCCGATCACACATCGCGATCACGCATCGGCGGTTGCTCTCGTGACTGGACACGAGAACCCCGACAAAGACACTTCGGCGATCGATTACAAAGCATTAGCCGCGTTTCCGGGAACGCTGGTGTTTTACATGGGCATCACGACGGCCCGCGTCTGGACCAAGGAAATGATGGATGCGGGCAAGTCGGCGGACACGCCGGTTGCCATCATTCGCCATTGCAGCTTGCCGGATCAGCAACGCGTCAGTTGCACGCTCGGTGAAGTTGTCGAGACTTTGGAGAGTCGGAGCATCCGGCCTCCCACGATCATTGTTGTCGGCGCGGTTGCTCGGCTGGCCGACACGTTGGGTTGGTTCGATAAGCGGCCGTTGTTCGGGCAACGCATCCTTGTGACTCGCCCGCGTTCGCAGGCGAACAAACTTCGTGTCATGCTCGAGGAGCTCGGTGCGGAAACATTGCTTCAACCGGCGATCGAGATTTCGGAGCCGACCGACTGGCAACCGGTGGATGAAGCAATCGGGAACCTGGGCAACTTTGACTGGCTAGTGTTTTCGAGCAGTAACGGCGTGTGCTACTTCATCGAAAGGCTACTGGCGACCGGGTCGGACTTGCGTGTACTCGGGTCGATCAAGCTGGCGGCGATCGGCTCCGGAACCGCCGACGAGTTGTCTCGCTATCACTTGAACGTCGATCTGCAACCTGTTGAGTTCCGTGCCGAGTCGTTGGCTGCCGAGTTAGTTCCGCTCGCGCCAGGCCAGAGGTTCTTGCTTGTGAGAGCGAGTCGCGGGCGTGAGGTCTTAGCGGATGAGATCACTGCGTCGGGCGGAGGTGTGACGCAAATCGTGGTCTATAGCAGCGTCGATGTTGATTCGCCGGATGCGGAGATCGCTGCCGAGTTAGCCGCCGAAAAGATTCACTGGACGACGGTGACGAGTTCCGCGATTGCCCGTTCGCTGGCGTCGATGTTTGGCAGCGATCTTGCTAAGACGCGTTTGGCCAGTATCAGTCCCATCACTTCTGCGACGCTGCGAGATTGCGGTTTTGAACCCGCCGTGGAAGCCACCGAGTACACGATGGCTGGCGTGGCGCAAGCGATTGAGCGGGCGAATCGTACGTCAGGTTTTCCGGCCTGACAGTCAGGCTGGAAAGCCCGACGCACCAATTGCTATTGCTCGCTCAAACGCCGTACGAAGCGGCAGCCGACTAAGTAGTTTTGGCTCTGCTCGCTTTCGCTGAGTCCGCTGTGGACGATCTTGGCGACAAAGAACTTGAACGGCACCGTGCCGAGCGCCACGACGACGTGGTCGGTCGTTGGTTGTCGGTACGAGACGAAGGAAAATCCTCGCGGCGAGAGATCGCGGCATTGGACTTGCCGAAAGTCTTCTTGCAGCGGAAGGCGATTCGCGTCGTAGGGCGCGAGGAGTTGAATGCAGTCGTAGTTTCTTCGCGCCCCTTCGCGTCGCTCGTCGCCATGGATGGCATGCTGTTCGGCGAGTAGCTCGCTAATGGTGTCGAAGAGATCTGCTTCGGTAAGGGCGCTCATGCTGTTGGATCCTGTGGCGTCGCAGGCGACGCGCGTGGCTCAAGTTGGGTATTCGTCTCCTTGAAAGATAGGTTATGCGAGCGGGGCGATGAGCAGACTTCCGAAATTTCCGAGGCTTGAAGGGTCCAAAAATCCGCGTTCCATCAGCCGCATCGCGCTAGCGTGCGGTTCTCGCAAACAGGCAAAGAACCGCAGGCTATCGCCTAGCGGCTGATGAACGACCACAGTTGTAACGGATGAACGGATTGTGCGTGTCACAAATGAGCGACGCAGGGGTCGGGAGTCTCAATAGTTGAAGAACTGAAAGGCCCTGACGTAAAGGTCAGGATTGTCAGGGCCAGACTTACGAATCATGGTCGCAGTGATACGATGTAGTTGAGTTAAGTAATTTACGACGATGGCGACGCAAATGGTCGCAGTTGGCTAATGAAGATCTGACATGCAGCGCGTTGCTCGTCGCCATCCATGAGTCATTTGCATAGGGATTTCGATGTCGGCTGGTTTAGTTCCGGATTGTTTGATCGTCGGTGGCGGCGTAATTGGATTGTCGTTGGCCTACGAACTGTTAAATCATGGCGCGACGGTGGAGGTAATCGACCGTGGTCCGCTTGGTCGTGAAGCTTCTTGGGCCGGTGCGGGGATCCTGCCGCCCGCGAATCTGGCCACGGCGATTGATCCCTTGGACCGACTGCGAGCCTTGAGCCACTCGCTGCATCGCGAATGGGCCGTACGATTGCGTGAAGAGACGGGGATCGACAACGGGTATCGCGAGTGTGGAGGTTTGTATCTGGCTCGTAGCAGCGGGGAAGCCGCTGCGTTGCACGCGTTTGCCGAAATGCTGCGAGAGATCAAGATCGAGATCGAACGATTGTTGCTTGATGATGTCGCCAAGCTTGAACCGGCACTCCGCGAAATCGTCGCGAATCAACTCCAGGCGGCGTACGCGTTGCCGGGGGAGGCGCAGTTGCGCAATCCCGATCATTTGCGAGCATTGAAGTTAGCCTGCGAGCGTCGTGGAGCAACGATTCGAGCAGATTGCGAGGCGACTGAGTTTGAATGCTCGAACGGAACTATGGCCGCCGTCCGCACGAACGTTGGATTGCTGCGTGCCGGTCAATATTGCATCACGTCCGGAGCCTGGACTCAGCGGCTACTGCTGCGGCTGGGCATGACGACGGGCATTATGCCGATACGCGGTCAGATGGTGATGTTCAAGTGCGAGACGCCTCCATTTCGCCGCGTGTTGAACGAAGGGCCGCGCTATTTAGTTCCTCGTGACGACGGCCGCGTGTTGGTCGGTTCGACCGAAGAGGAGGTCGGCTTCGATAAGCGTACGACGGACGAGGGCGTCGGCGAATTGATCGCGTTGGCTCGGCAGCTAGTTCCAGCACTCCGTGACGTGCCAATTGAAAACAGTTGGGCTGGTCTTCGTCCCGGCTCGTTCGACGGCTTCCCGTATATTGGACGAATGCCAGGGTTCGATAACGCCTATGCGGCTGCCGGTCACTATCGCAGTGGCCTGCACATGTCTCCAGGCACCGCCGTGGTGCTGCGTCAGTTGATGCTCGGTGATGAACCGGAGATTGATCTCACACCCTTTCGTGTGGGGCGAGGTTAGGGCAGTTCGAGAAGCTTCGTTACACGGGTTCGCACTTGTTAGCGGTTGAATTCGAAGGGGCGTAACCGGCGTTCCACGCGTAACTGCTAGCAGTGCTA
>CAUJKL010000945.1 GCA_963204995.1 Planctomycetota bacterium
GATCAGAGTCAAGCCCTGCTTCGCCTCCTAGTCGAGATAAAGAGAGATGTGACGCCGCTCGAGATGCTCGGGGAATTCCTCGCGACCGCACTGTTCCAAGCGTTTCTGCTGACGCGCCTTGCGACGTTGTCCGGTCTTCAGGTCCGCGCCGCCTAAGATCATGCTCAAGGTCGTGGCATCGATCTCAATCGACAATCCACTGGCGACATCCAGTGGACGTTGAAAGCGTCCGCGTTCCAAACGCTTCGCCAATACCACCAAACCATCGCGATCCCACATCAGAATTTTGCAGCGATCTAGCGCACGATTGAAGAACACGAAGTAGTCGCCGTTCAACACATCCATCGTGAACTCGTTGGTCACGATGGCATGCAAACCGTCGAAGCTCTTCCTCATGTCCGTTGGCAAGGCGTAGGCAAAGATCCTCACAGCGGAAGGCGCGCTAAGCATTGGCGACTCCTTCTCGCTGCAAGGCTTGTAGAGTCTCCGACGTCACCGCCAACTTCTCGGCGGACACGCTCACGGTGGTGCCATCGGCGAAGCGAACTTCGATCATCGAATCGACGGTAAAGGGAACCTGAACAAAGCCGCCTCGTGGCGGTTGGCCGTGCGAGGCGCGCTGCTGAACTTGCTTCTTCGACTTGCTCTCGGCGGTCGAACGCGACGCGTGGAGTAGTCGCTTCCAAGCGTAAAAGCTGCCCGCCGAGAAACCCTCGCGACGGCAATACTCCAAGATCGACAACCCGCTCCGCCGCTGACGTTCAACACGATCCCGCCACAGCGAAGCCAACTTCGGATTCGCAACCCGTCCCATAGACACCTCCAGGCCAAAGGAATGAAACGCAAACCTTCAGCCTACCCCAGGTGCCAAGCTGCCTAACTCGGACGCTTACTTACCTTTTGGGAAGACCGCGCCGAAGCCGTTGCAGCGAGCCTGGGTATTTCGCCAGCGATTTGCAACCTCGGGCATCCGTTTAATCGAGTATCCGTTCAATAATTCGGTGTCGGTGGGCGGTACTCATCGATGTCGATACCGCGAAACCACTCGATCGTCTTGGCCAGCCCCTCGCGCAGCGGAATCGTTGGTTTCCAATCGAGATGTTTCTTCGCGAGCGTAATATCCGGTTGCCGCCGCGTCGGATCGTCTGCGGGAAGCGGTTCGTTGATGAGTGTCGACTTCGCACCCGTCAGCTCGATTGTCAGCTCCGCCAATTCCCGAATCGTAAACTCGTCCGGGTTGCCAATGTTGACTGGACCGATGAAATCGCTCTCGTTATTCATCATCCGAATGAAACCTTCGATCAAATCGTCGCGGTAGCAGAA
Source organism: Planctomycetota bacterium (assembly GCA_963204995.1). GTDB lineage: Bacteria > Planctomycetota > Planctomycetia > Pirellulales > Pirellulaceae. The sequence goes on from CAUJKL010000945.1 coordinate 1,324, forward strand.
GGAGCGCGTCTGTGTCCCGTCGCCATAGATGGTGATGTCTTCACCCGAGAGCGCCTGGCGGATGAAGTTTGAGACGACTCGCCCGTCAATCGAGTGCATCCTCGGCCCTTAGGTGTTAAATATTCGCACGATCCGAATATCGATCTTGTTCATGCGGTGGTAATCCATGAACAGCGTCTCGGCCGCTCGCTTCCCTTCGTCGTAACACGCTCGCGGTCCGATCGGATTGACACATCCGCGATACGACTCGGGTTGCGGATGCACTTCGGGATCGCCGTAGACTTCGCTCGTCGACGCTTGCAGGATTCTCGCGCGGCAGCGGCGTGCCATTCCCAGCATGTTGATCGCACCAACGACGGAGGTCTTCATGGTCTTGATCGGATTGAATTGGTAGTGGCCCGGCGCCGCGGGACAGGCCAAGTTATAGATCTGATCGACTTCCAACCAAATGGGCATCGTCACGTCATGCCGAATCAATTCAAAGTTGGGGAGATCGAGCAAATGAACGACATTCGCCTTTTGGCTCGTGAAGAAATTATCGAGACAGATGACGTCGTGCCCATCTGCGACAAGGCGTTCGCAAAGATGTGAGCCCAGGAAACCGGCACCACCAGTCACTAAGATTCGTTTTTTCGTTGTCACCAATTTCTCCCGTGATACGCGACACAGACGCTCACTTAACTCGTTCCTTGCAGTATCGGTTTACTGACACCATGTATCGCGATAGCCGAGCAGTTTGCCGGTTAGATGTACTAGACTAGTTATACGCTTTGCTAGCATGATTGCGAGATTGCGATAGACATTCGACCGCAGTTTTCCTATTCTCCCGCCACGGTTTTAGTCCCTGAGATACCGAAGGCGGTAAGGACATTTAAAATGTCGCGATCAACTGTAATTTGCCAGAAGCTGGTTGTTATGACACTTGCATTTGCACTGTCTCCCAGCGGTGTCGGTAGTGTTCAAGGCCAGGACTTTCGCGTCGACACCGACGTGTTTCTCGGTGACGACGAGGAGACATTCTCGGAGCATCTCACCTTGTTTCGAGGAGCGGTGGTCTATGACTTCGCCGTCAAAGGTGTTGAAGAGGTCACGATCTTGAACCTCCAGACCGGCGAGATTTCGCTCCTTGATGTGAAACGCCAGAAGCGAGCCGACTTGACGACGAAAGAACTCTTGGACTTCAGCGCCCGCATCAAGGCAATCGGCACAAGCAATCACGCCGAGGATCTTGTGGCCCCGAAGTTCGAAGTCAAATTCGACGAAGCACAGAACTCGCTGGAATTAGTCAGCCGCAAAATCACCTATCGGGCTATTGGGATCAAACCTGCCGATCCAACCGTCGCCACGCGGTATCGCGAGTTCACCGATTGGTATGCACGGTTGAACTCGATGCGTCCACCGAATCCACCTCACTTTGGACGCCTCGAACTGAACAGCGAACTCGCCGACCGCGGGCTGCTGCCTCAAGACATCGAACGCACCGTGGACCTCGGTCGTCTCTTTACCAAACCTCAAAAGGCGCGCAGCCATCACGCCGTCGGGACGGCGATCTCAGGCACCGATCGACGGCGAATTGACGAGGCCGGTGGTTATCTCGTTAGTTTCGCAAAGGTCAGTCCCGCCGAGTATATGCAATTGGAAAAAGTCGCGACTCGGTGACGCGATCTAGTTCGTTGCCGATAGAAACTGCTGGTAAGCCTCCGCGACTTTCCCTTCGCTCGTGTCGCCGCTGTGGAAATAGATGCCGTAGCGCAAACGTAGCGATTCGCCCTTCTCGATCACAACAGGCTCCGCGTCGCTGACACCTCTGGTGTAGGCTTTCTCGCCGAAAGGACTGATTGTGAATAGTCCGTAGTCGCGAACGTGGTATCGTGAGGGGCGGAAGTTCCCCGGGTGATCCATAATCGTCACCCCCGCGATCTTCCCTTCGGTCTCGCCGTAATAGTCGACCCAGGCGCTTGCCTGCCCCCAGCACTCGGCCGTGCCACGTTTACCTT
>CAUJKL010000946.1 GCA_963204995.1 Planctomycetota bacterium
ATCGAGAACCAGGTCGCTTGCGGGTGTCCCAACAGAATCTGGGATCCCGTCAACAAGGCAATCGCCGCGAATGCCAAGTGCCGCTTTCGCGAAGTCGCTGCGTTCAAGACGGCGTGAATCGCGGCCAGCATCCAGGGCAAGTGCGCGATAATGGTCGTGATACAGGGCTGCTGCATATGCACCACGAAGGTGACTGAGAATGCTGCCAACAAGCCTCCCATACATGCTCCTGGCAGGTTGATGTATCTCCTTAGAAAAACGACCATCCCCGTCCCCAGCAAGATGACGGGAAAGAAAACCTCGAACGAGAAGGCAACGTCTAAGGGCAGCCAGCGATACATCAACCAATGCGCCGGATGGTACGGCCCATGTTGTCCCTCGCCGGTGAGGAAATAACCGCAGAACAACTGTGGCATCCAATCAAACGAATCTCCCCGTTGCAAACATTGGGCGTATAACCCTCGAACCGGCAAGAAATGCCAGCCCATGTCCCCGTGGACCGGAACGCGCCCTAACACAATCGGCGAGGCGAAGAAGCTTGCTAGCACAATAGCACCGATGATGATCGTCGCGGCGAGATGCGTTTCGATGCGCGTCGAGGCATGTGCGGCATCGGCATCAGAAACTCTACATCTGCCCTCCAATCGCACTCCGTCGGATGGAGTTGCGGGCTTAGGAGATTGCGGTTGTAGAAGTCCCGTTGCGTTCGCCATGGATACACTACTTCTAATCGGTGGACGTGGCTGCAGTTCGCTGTATTTCGTCGTCATCAACGAACTGGGATGTTCAGTAAAATGGTTACAACCAGTAAAGTTTTCCACACCCTCGCAAACGCGGCGGGTTGGTTGCGCCCCCAGACTTCCGCTGGCAACCGTGATAGCTCGACCAGCTAGTTCTCGTGTCGGGATCACGCGATGGAGATACAAAACTAAAGCTGAATTGACGCCCTAGCATCATTCTTCTAGTATCTCGCGGCTTGATCATCCCGGCCTGTTGGACAAGTCGCTGTGGGCACAGCGAGAACATCCGTCTCACACGGCAGGCATGGATTTCGGGCTTCCCACTGTGCCACGATGGAGTCGAATGTCATGGTTGATATCTACCGAAGTATGCTGCGAGTATTCTCAAACAAAAACTCGAAACAGCGAATTGATGGGGGCACGTGCGGCCTTCACGACGCGAAACAGAATGGATGGTTTGATCAAGAGACGGGCGAACTGGTCACCGGTTTTCAAATCCGGCCCGAAGATACAGTCCTCGATGTGGGCTGCGGAAACGGCGGAGCCTGCATGTTTGCCGCAGGGCAAGGTGCCGAAGTGATCGCCGTCGACATTCTGCCCGATGCTATCGAAAACGTTGGCCGTCGACTAGCGAACAGTAATGCTCGCGCATATCGGGCAATTGTCAGCGACGCAAACCCTCTACCTCTGGATGACAATACCGCTAGTTGCGTGATGGCCATGGAAGTCCTGGAGCACGTGGATGACCCGGCCCAGTTTCTGTCAGAACTGGTTCGAGTAGGCAAGCCAGATTCGCGTTATCTGATCACGGTTCCAGATCCCACGTCCGAAAACGTTCAGAAGCGAATTGCGGCTCCCACGTATTGGCAGAAGCCTAACCACGTTCGTATCTTTGGGCGAGAGGAACTGGACCAAACCGTTTCTGACGCTGGGCTAATGATCGAGTCACACGGATACAGGAGCTTCTTTTGGGCGATGTGGTGGATCCTCTTCTGGGCTTGCGACAAGCAGAAGTTGCACGAACCCGAGCAGCCCCTCTTGGCGAGTTGGACCGCAACGTGGAACGAACTCTTGAAAAGTCCCAAAGGACAGGATGTTCGCGAAACGCTCGACGAATTCATGCCCAAGAGCCAGTTCGTGATTGCCCGCAAAGCGGCCTAACTGCGCGTTCGGGCGCATCCCGATCGGTTGCGCGTATCGCCGAGTGCATTTTTTGCTAGCGGAGGTCTTACGCGCCCCTCCGTGCCCAATCTCCATGGCACTCGCGCACACTCATGGCCTTCGCCGACAAACCTCCGATCACCGAAAGTGAAGAAAAGCAGCCACTGGCAGGCAAGACGCTCATCCTGGGAAGCTTGTTTGCCGATGACTAGCACGAAACGAAAACAAGGACATTGCGATTGTGGACATTCCCAAGGTATTGCATCAAACCTGGAAGAATAGCCAAGTCCCCGAAGAGTTTTCGGACTATGTCGCTTCCTGGAAGGCAAACCATCCGGACTGGGAATACCGTCTTTGGACGGACGTCGACAACCGGCGCCTAATTGCCCAGCATTACTCGTGGTTCTTGGACACGTACGACGCGTACCCCAAACCAATCCAACGAGCAGACGCCGCCCGCTATTTCATTCTCCACAAATACGGCGGGCTGTACGTAGATCTCGACTTTCTGTCTTGCAAACCGATCGACCCTTTGCTGGGCGGGCGCCAGTGTGTTCTCGGAGTAGAACCGCCGAGCCACTGCCGTCATTGGGGCGTTTCGGAAATCGTTTGCAATGCTCTGATGGCAGCGATACCTGGCCATCCCTTCTTCGAGACCCTGATCCACAGGTTGCCGGAGTTCGTGGATCGTGATGAGCGAAAGGAATCAATATTGAGCAGTACTGGCCCACTGATGCTCACGCGCGTCTACAACGACTTTCCGGGCCAGGATTCGATGGATGTTGTCTCGTCCAAATACTTCTATCCACTCACGCTGCACGAGGCGACCGATTTCCGTCTCACGGGTAAGGCGAACTTCGACTTATCGGATTGCTTTGCGATACACCTGTTTTACGGTACTTGGTGGAAGCCAAGTTGGTGGGATTTTCAACGACGAATTGCATGCGCGATTAGCACCGCAGCGCGTTCCTGCAGAGCTCTAGCCCCATTTTGAAACTTGGCGACCGAACGAGGACAACCAAGTGCCAACTCGAGTATTCATCGAAGGTACGACCACCTACGTCGCGCGGGAAGTGGGTGGAATCCACCGCGTTGTCCGCAAAATCGTTGAGCAGATGCAGACACTGCACGAGGAGTTCGACGTTGAAAGTGCGCCAGTCGTGCTGAGAGCCAGGGGGTTGTGCAACGCCAGTTCGCTTGCCCAGAGCCCTATAACGCAAACGCCGATGTCAGGACTCGCTGGCGCTTGCGGCCGGGCCGCTGATTGGCTCATAACACGAGACCCGATCACGTGGAAAGAAAAAGATCTGCTATTGATGTTAGACGCGACTTGGGGAAAGGCGATCTGGCGATCTGTGCAAAACGCGAAGCAGCGAGGAGTTGTCGTGGGGGTGATGGTCCACGATCTGATTCCCGTTCACTACCCACAGTTCTTTGCCGCGAAGGTGCCCTCCATGTTTCGGGAATGGCTTGACGCCGCCGTCGAACATGCCGATTTCTTCGTTGGCAACTCGCAAACGACGGTTCGGGACCTGCAGCAGTACGTTCTACAAAGTCGTACCCGCCGGCAGTGGACTAGCACGCAGTTTGATTCGTTCCGGCTCGGCGCGGACTTCCCCAATGTTCATGGCAATATGCCAGTTCGAGAGGTTGTTCGCTCTTTCTTCACGGGTGCAACGAGTCCGTATCTGCTGGTATGCACCATTGAACCGCGAAAGAACCACTCATATTTGCTGGACGCTTTCGACCGCATCTGGCAGAAATCTCCGGAGGCGAAATTATGTATCGTCGGCAAGATCGGATGGCGATGCGATCAAGTGGTAGCTCGCATCCGTGAGCATCCGCAGTTCGGTAAATCACTAATGATGTTTAGTGATCTCACTGATGCAGAACTTCGATTCTGCTACCGAAACGCCAAGGCCTTCGTTTTCCCTTCGATTGTGGAAGGATTCGGCTTGCCAATCGTTGAAGCCCTTGGTCACGGACTACGCGTGCTTGCAAGCGATACGCCGATACACCGAGAAGTGGGGCAGGAACACTGCCGATACTTTGACCTCGACGATGCGAATTCGCTGGTGAGGATGATACTCCAGATGGAGCGATCTGCTCTTCCCGACGCTCTACAAACGAAGCCCTACCGCGTTGTGACCTGGGAAGAAAGCTGCAGGGAATTGTTAACGAAAAGCCTCCGAATGGCAGGAATGGGCACGGTCGAGGGGAGCTGCGGACGATCTGCATCCCGTGGATTGAAAGCAGCTGCGTAGTGCGTTGTCACAGCTTAATCTTGGGATTGAGTGGCCAGGGTCGAGTCTTAGCGTTAACAAAGTATTAGTGCGCTATTAGCGGAGTTGCACGGAAAGCATCTAGTTTGATGCAGGTCACAAGTTACTCCGCGCAATGAACGGTTCACGCCACTTCGCATTGTTTACCGTGGTTCGTCGCCAGCATTCGATCGCATTCGCAGCATACACGCTCGGATGTGATGAGCAGCATGGCAGAGTTGTCCGTGGGACTATGCTGCTGCGAACCCTTGTCGTTTAGAACTCGGATCGCGATGTGCGGTGTGCCATAGGGCCCACTGTTCTCTGGTCGTGTCACACCATGCAAAGCAACGCTGGGCGTTCGCACGGCGACCGCCAGATGCAGAGGCCCCGTGTCCCCACTGACAAACAGCCTTCCGTGCTTGATGATGGCGGCCAGTGTGGTCAAGTCGGTTGCAGGGGCCAGCGTCGCGTGTCCCGCACTCGTAGCAACGATCTCTCGCGCCCATTTCTCTTCGCGTTCGTTGCCCCACACCACCACACTCGGCAACTTGTGTCGTTCTCCCAGGTGCTGGGCGACACAGCCAAATCGGCACATTTCCCACCGTCGCGCGTCCAAGCTTGCTCCCGGATTGATGACAGCGTAGCCGTCGCGAACACCAAGTCTCTGGGTAATCTCGCTGGCCCATTGGTCAGCGTCAGCTGAAAGCGGATACTTCCATTGAACGGGCGGTTCGACGATTCCCAGGGGCGACAACAACTCAAGCGAGCGATCGGTCAAATGAGTTGACTGTGGCTCGATCAACAGATTGTTAAAGTACGGGCTCAGCTCAGATCCGTACTTCCCGCGACAACCGATTCGTGTCTTGGCACCCGACAGCCAGCAGGCCAATGAGCTCTTGGTCCTGCTTTGGCAGTCGATGGAAAACTCGAACCGATGTGGTTTCAGCTTCCGTCGAGCCTCGATAACCCCCGAGAGTTTCCTAAACCAGCCTCGAGGTAATGTGATGACCACATCAAGGCACTCGTGTCCGTGAAGCACTTCCGAGGGACGCGGCTCGACAACCCATCCTAGGTAGGCCTGCGGAAATCGTTCGCGCAAAGCACACGCCACAGGCAGCGTGAGTATCGTGTCGCCCACGGCGCTCATGCGCGATATCAGAATACGAGGTGCTTCCGATGACACCATCGTCATTTCCTTCCTAGACGGAGCCAAGACGTTGCTTGAACGTTACGCTGAGGAAGTTAGGAGAAAGCCTTGGACTGGTCAACCTGAAACTGAGTAAAGCGCCGCCCGTTTACCAAGCGACCGCCGGTCACAACGACCTCACGACCAATACTCTTACCAGCCGGAAGCGGGGAAAGTTGGGAGTGCGCGACGCTAACTGTGACCCGCGCTAGAAGCGGCGCTATTCGTAGCGCAACGCATCAATCGGATTCAGTCGCGAAGCGGTGCGGGCGGGATAGTAGCCGAAAACAATCCCGACGGAGACCGCCACGGAAACGGCAACCAGGGGCGCCCAAAGTGACATCGTGGTGGGCCACCCGATCACGGCTCCGACCGCCATTGACCAAGCATGGCCGATGAAGATCCCGATGAATCCCCCTACCAAACAGAGAACCGTGGCTTCGATCAGAAACTGACGCAGGATCGCTCGACGCCCCGCGCCAACCGCCATTCGCAAGCCGATTTCTCGCGTCCGTTCCGTCACAGAAACGAGCATGATGTTCATGATGCCAACACCGCCTACAACTAGCGACACTCCCGCGATGATGAGTCCCAGGGCGGACAGACCGCCGACCACTTGGGCAACGACCTTCGAGACTTCCGTGATGTCGTTGACTTGATACGCGCCGGTGGGATCGACATTGTGACGTTTCGAAAGGAGTTGCGTAATCTGCTTGCGCGCCACGTCAACATTCTCCGGGGACGTGGCCTGCACATAGATCTGATGGATGTTTTCGCGTTGTGCCGATACTCGGTTCGAGGCGATTAGCATCGGCGGCAGCAAGTCGGAGAAGGTACTCGTTTGAGGCGTGCCTTTGGCCTCACCGTTCACGCGAAATTTGAACGTCGTCCAGGGGCCAATAATAATGTCGTCTTGATCGTTGCCAATGACATCGCCGCCTTTCGGCGAGAGGACGCCGACAACTCGCAGGGGCACACCGTTCGCCCGCAGCTCTTTTCCGATCGGATAGTCGGTACCGAACAACTGCGCGGCCACCGTGCTGCCGATAAGGCAGACCTTCGCGGCGTCGAGTATCTGTTGATCGGTAAAGGACTGGCCAATTTCTAGGTCGTCCCAAGTGCGAGCCTTTAAATACGCCGGCGAAGTCCCCAGCGAGAAGTTCGGGCTCCACCTTCGGTTGCCATAGACGAGTTGGAGATTCAAGTAAATCAGTGGAGCCGCAACTTGGACTGCAGGACATTGTTCGTTAACAGCTCGCACGTCGTCAATGGAGATGGCGATGTGCTGCAGGCGTTTGCCCTTGCTTGAGCCCTTGCCCGGGCTGACGGTGAGCATGCTGGCCCCCATACTGGCAATCGTTTCTTCGATTGCCTGCGATGCCCCGCTGCTTAGTTCCATGACCGACACGACCGAAGCAACACCGATGATAACCCCCAGCATCGTCAGCATTGTCCGCAGTAAATTGCGGCGGAGCGCCGCCGTCGCGACAGCGATCGCGTTGACGGTGGCCGCCAAGGGAAACACTTGTGCTGCGTCACGAGTCGACGCCGTGAGGGCCGACTTACTTGCCGCGGACACGCGAGTGTCGCTGCTGGAATTCATCACATCGCGAGAGATTACGCCATCCTTCATGTAAATAACACGGTCAGCTTGGCGCGCAACTTCCGCGTCGTGTGTGACGACGACTAAAGTGATCTCATGCTCGTCCCTCAGCTGGCGAAAGATGTCGAGGATTTCACGCCCGGTAACGGAATCAAGATTGCCGGTTGGTTCATCCGCGAGCAGCAGTCGGGGGCGATTGATTAACGACCGCGCAATCGCCACACGTTGTCGCTCGCCGCCGGAGAGTTGATTAGGGGTGTGGTCCATGCGCCCCGCCAACCCCAGCGTCTCCAATAGGTGCTTTGCATACTCGCGGCGTTCTCGCTGGGAGCGACCATCCGACGCATAGAGCGTCGGTAGCAAGACATTGTCCAACGCCGTAGTACGCGGCATGAGGTTAAAACTTTGAAACACAAAGCCAATCTGACGACTGCGAAACTCAGCCAGTTCCATGCCCGAGAGGCTCGATACATCAGTCCCCGCCAGACGATAGACGCCGCTTGTCGAACCATCCAGACTGCCGAGTAAGTTCATCAGCGTCGTCTTGCCAGACCCCGATGCCCCCAT
>CAUJKL010000947.1 GCA_963204995.1 Planctomycetota bacterium
GTGGATCGCCTGTATCCCATCTTTGGCTGTCGACACTTCCGCACCCTCACGTCGCAACACGAGTTCAATGAGTTTGCGATTGGTTTCGCCGTCATCGACGATCAAGATCCGAGTGCCGTTCAGCCGAACATCGCTTTTCTGAGCGGAGGATTCCATTGGAGTTGCGATATTCGCGGACGCGGCCATGCGTTGAGCAGGCACAGACCCAGTCTCGATCGTGGCTCGGAAGATGCTTCCCGAACCAACTTCGCTTTGCACGGTTAATCGGCCTCCTAACGCTTCGGTGATCTTTCGGCTAATGGCCAGCCCGAGTCCCGATCCGCCGAATCGTCGCGTGACGGAAGTGTCTGCCTGGCTGAACGGATCGAAGATTACCTCTAGCTTCTCGAAGGGAATTCCCATTCCGGTATCGGCGACTTCGATCTGTAGTTGAGACGGCTCGCGATTTGTCATCCCCACCACGATGCGAATGCTGCCTTGCTCCGTGAACTTGATGGCATTCCCAACTAAGTTCATTAGCAACTGGCGAAGGCGGGGTGGATCGCTCTCGATGGTCGGAGGGAGCGTCGTCGCCATCTCGCATTCCAGCTGTAAGCCCTTCTCTTGCGCTTTGACACGCAGCACGGAAACGACGTCCGAAATGATTTGTTGCGGAGAGCAGGCGATTCGCTCCAGATCAAATCGTCCCGCTTCGATCTTCGAGACATCGAGGATGTCATTAATCAGTTCGACCAAATGCAAACCGCTACGATGTATGGTCGTCAAGTAATCTTGCCGGTCCTCGGTGGTGATGCCCGACGACTCGTTCATCAGCACTTCCGTAAAGCCCATGATGCCGTTCAACGGTGTGCGGATCTCGTGGCTCATGTTGGCCAGAAATTCGGTCTTCGCACGGTTGGCGGCCTCGGCTGCTTCCTTGGCCGTTTCCAGCTCGACCTGTGCTTCCTGCCGTCGCCGGATTTCTTTCGACAGTTCTTGCGTTCGGGCAATGACTCGGTCTTCGAGTTCGTTCTGTGCTTTTTGAATCGCCGCTTCGCTCGTCTGGACGCGATCCAACATGTGATTGAAGGCGTCTTGCAAGGTTTTTAGTTCTGCCTGTGCATTGCCACCAACGCGAATGGTGTAGTCGGCGTTGATCGAGATCTGTTCGGCGACCTTGGTAAGTTCCGAGATAGGACGAGTGATGGCTCGTTGCAGTCGCATCGCGAGGACGACGACGATCAGCATTGCCAGCGCCAAGACGTAGCCGACGATCCACGCGAATTCGATCAACCGCTGGATCAAGTCCGACGTGTTTGCGCGCAGGTAAACTGTTCCCAATCGCTGCGATCCGACGACGACGTTGTGGACGACTTCGACCTGCGAGAAGCCAATGTAACGATAGCCTTTCGGAGCGTATTCGGGGGCCGCAAACGACTTTTGCTCGCCCCAGGTTGCGAGGATAGTGCGGTCAATTCCGTACAACCGCGCTTCTTCCATCGTCGGATCGGTCTGCAGCGAGGCCAGCAACTGCTGACCGCGTGTGGCGTCTCGGAGTGCAAGAGCTGGCCCTGCTTGGAATGCGATGATTTCGGCTTGATCGCGGAGCCGCCTGCCCTTGGCGTCACACAGGGTATCGACGCTGTACCAGGCAAAGCCGCCGCATGCCATCAGTAAAGCCAGTGCTGCTGACCCGCAGGCCAGGAGCATCACTTTTGTCGGGATCGAAGTCTTTCGTAAGAACATGGCCAAGGTCGTTTCGCATGCTCGTCGTTGTCAGAAAATCCTCTGCCCTGCGCGACGGACACGTCGCGATAGATTCTCAACTCTACAAAGGTAGGACGCGTCTTAGTTGGACAACGCCACTTTTCATTAGCCGTTTGGGCGTTAGCCCCGGTTCCCGCCCTATTCTCACAGAAGAACCGGGGCTAACGCCCAAATGGCTAATTGACAGGGAGAATAGGGGCAGGTGGAAAGCAGTGACGATCGTATCGATTCTGTCGATTTTGAGCGTCGACTACCACATCGATTCGGGAAGATGAGGGCCGACGATGCGTTGCACCCGATCATGCAGCAATTTATTGGAAGCCAGCACATCTGTCTTTCGCAGCGGCAAGGGCTTACCGAGTGCAGTCGTCGCGCAGCCACCTGCTTCTTCGACGAACAAGACGCCAGCGGCGAAATCCCAAGGCGACAGTTGATACTCGAAATAGGCACCGAACAAGCCGCAACCGACTTGTGCCAAATCCAACGCAGCGGTGCCAAAACGACGAATGCCGTGGATCTGTGCATAGAACAGGTCGCGCACGGCAGCTAACGTCGCTTCCATCATTTCGCCGCGGTCATAGTAGAAGCCGACACCTACCAATACTTTGTCGAGTGTCTCCGATTGGCAAACGCTTGCAGGCTGGCCGTTATGGAACGCGCCACCTCCCGCAGTCGCTTCGTACCAATCATCACGGCTCGGATTGAAGACGACACCACATTTCGGCTTGCCTTGGTGATAGTAGGCGATGGAGACGGCGAAATGCGGGATGCCATGAATGAAGTTCGTCGTGCCGTCCAACGGATCGACAACCCACAGGTGCTCCGAGTTGGCATCGTCGTGATGCGACTCTTCGCCCAGTACTGCATGATCGGGAAACGCGCGACGGATCACGTCGACGATAGCCCGCTCCGCCTCGACATCGGCGATGGAAACCAGGTTATAGGTTTCGGTGTCGTTCTTGTGGCTCGCGATTACGCCAGTTCGAAAATACTTCATCAGCACTTCACCGCCGGCTCTTGCGGCTTCACCAGCCGTTTTAAGTTCACGCATTCTTACTCTGGCTTTCAAATTACGGGACATTTCCGGCGTGGGAAGCGTGTGGTGTGAAAAGCACACATACGACGTCGCCTTGGAGGCACACCAGGCGGTGACCATCACTCGAAAATTGTAGTTTGGAGACCCAATCACCGGGAGTACCGCCTTCGCAGTCATGCTGTGGCTACGTCTGATGTTATTGCGCGGAGGCTTTTTAAGTGGCGATCGCGGTAGGAGCCACCGTTGCCGGTGGCCCCCCGCACAGATCCGTACGTGAAGTATTCCCTCATACGGCTCCTCCCTCAGGTAATGGCGATCAAGATGGTATCTCTACAAGTCGCAGACCAAAAGCAGGGCAAAACTGGGACTAAGTTCGAGTATTGCACTTCTTTTGGACTGCGGCGACTGGTTACCGCTTTGCTCGCCAGCGCGAAGCACTTTTGGGGCGTCACAGCGGGTTACGCGGGATCGAGGATAATCGGTTCCAACTCGAAAAATACGAAAGCGGCGATGAATCGCCGCACTTCAAAAATCGCAAAACTCGAAGTTCTGGCATTGAATCGTACTCGTACTCAGGCGCCAGCCGGTACTCGTACTCGTACTCGAATGGGACAA
>CAUJKL010000948.1 GCA_963204995.1 Planctomycetota bacterium
TACAGCGGGCGTATCAGCGGCGGAGCGGCGAGCCCGATAACCCCGATCGCACTGGTAACAATCAACACCGCCACGGCCGGTGTCTGGGATTCGAGCCGTCGGAAGAGAATCGTCGCGGCGATCGCACCGAAACCAAGCAACAGCAACGAGAACACGCGGAGTTCTTTCCGCGACGGATTCCAATTGATGTCGACGAGTGCCATGATTCTGAGGCTCACTTCGCTTCTCGATGCAGCCACTACTGAAACGATACCCGTGCTTCGACGCGGTTTGTGATTTCGCACAACCCGCATTGGAAGCGGACGCCACGCAACAGATTACCAAAGACTACTTGCCGTTGAAACAGTTGGTCCACGGTAGAATCGCGGCGGGAAAAGCAATCGCGTTGCTTCATTCGGTGCATATCAATGCCGCGCACCTAGTTGCCTGGCAGAGGTACTGGCAGTGTTTCTAGTCAACCATCGCGGAAGCGATTGTGGAATCGAATCCTCGGTAACTCGCGGCGACCGCCAACAGCAATGGCCCTGCGAAGCGGCTCGCCAGAGACGAAATCGCCTTTCGTCCTCATGCGGCCCACCTCAGTTCCGGCGGTCAAATTGGTGCAGAGTCGCCAACCATTATTCTCTCGGCCATAAGTTGTGTAGGTTCGGTCTTTTACGGCTGTGGTTTGCAGCTTAAAGAAAAATCTTTCAAGAATTATGACCCGGTTTTGCCTCCGTTTTGCAATAAAGTAGATAGAGACTGTTTGCTTTCAGAAGCGATCGGAGGTTGCGATGGGGAAACCGCGCAGAAGTCAGAAGTCAGAAGTCAGAAGTCAGGAGTCAGGAGTCAGGAGTCAGGAGTCAGAAGTCAGAAGTCAGAAGTCAGAAGGCAGAGTTGCGATGGGACTGCTGGGGAGGATCTTCACGTGGGTGACAACTCGCCACAGAAGTTGGCTGCGACCGCCGACATCGCGAAACCACCGCTCGATCTCTCGCTCCTGACGCCCCGCCAGTTGGAAGTATTGCGTTGCTTTGTCGACACGCCGCACGAACCGCCAATCGCTCGCCGACTTGGTATGCGCGCCAAGACGGTCAAGGTGCATCTCCTTAACATTCAGAAAACACTGCAGGTCACCTGCCGCGTGGAACTGATGAAGGTCGCCCTACAGGCGTTGGGCGGTGGCGTTCGCGATGGCACGACCCTAAGCCAAAGGCTTAGGGAAAACACATCAAAAAACGATTGACGCGCTGAGTTACGATCCTAAGATGAACGTCGTCTTCAGTGGTGTGGGTCTTCTCGAGAGGGAATCCAGCGTGGTCCCGATCAACGAACAGATGGTGATGGCGAAAGACAACGATGATCCTGCCGTTACCGTAGCGGACGTAATTACGATTGTTGCAAGCCCTTGCCCGCAGGATCGCTACAACGGTGTCTCCTTCCGCGTCGGTCGGGAAGTAGCCGAGCGAGACTACGTCAATACTCAAGGTATCGTCACCGGCTCGGGCTCTACAGTCTCCGACGGCAAGAGTGTTTGCGGTTGGAATTCTGTTCGCTTCACGAACACGTTACTGCGTTGCGGGTCATTGATAACCTGCATGCTCGCCTCCATCAGTCTGGCGGGATGCGGGACGGATCTGGCATTGCCACCAGACTCGTTCGTCACGCTGACGTCGAGCAAGCGCACGACGAAGGATCGCGTGTGGGGCTGTGGTATCGTTGTGCCAGGTCAACCAGCTTCGGTGAGCTTTCCGCTCGAAGATCCGGCCATCCGATCCACAAGCGACATTGACGTGAAGTCCGTCAAGACCTCCAGTGAATGCGTCGTGGCAATTCCGTTTGACTGCATCGACTCACATGGAAAGAGCAGAGTCGCGGTGCGGCTGGATATCAACGGGCGAGGAAAACGGCGAGGAAAACGGGACAGGTCTAATATTCTGCAAAATGAGACCTGTCCCGCCTGTTTTCCCCAAAGTCAGTGTAAAACGAACCTGTCCCGTTTTCTTCCGCGCAGGGAGTTTCTGCTACATAGGAACAAGACAAGAATTGATCATTGGGGTATTTATATCCACTTATGCTTTGACCCACACTCATCTGTGATCTTATTACGGGGGGGATTGTCTGATGACGGTCGATAGGATGACGCGAATTGCGAAACAGAGCTTTCCTCGTAACTCATTCGACGCCCGAAGTAGTTTTCATCCATCATTGATTACCGAGCGGGCTTGGGACGACTACGATCTGAAGTCCCTCCTGCCTCTGAAAGAGGTGGTTAAGGAGGATAGTAGGTTTGGTTTCCTCTTGCGGCACTACTGGATTCCGGCGACGGAGCTGCGTTTCAGGCAGTCATCTAGGGTGACCGCTCCCGATGGCTCCGAAGATCGGCAAGAGCTGCAGATTGACCGTCAGATGGCTCGCTGTCGTTCCAACGAGTGTACTTGGCGAGAAAAAGTACACGACGTGGCGGCGATAGATGGGAGCGATGTGGGCCAAGACTCGGCTTTGCTAAGCGAGTTGCTATGTTCTTACGACTGTTACGAGCAGACATATGTTTCCGCCAAACCAATATTGTTTGAACTGCCGACCAGCGACCAAAGAGAGGAATCGCGACGTCAAGCGCTCCATCGTCTAGCTATACTGGTTCCGCCCGGGCCAGTGCCGATCGGGTTCACTTGGTACGCCAAGGTGGGCGACGACTACATGAATCTCAGCTTGGAGGCCGAGCATCGCCTCAAGGAAACCTCGGTCCTGGTGATCCGGCGCGAAGGACACTACACGGTGAGGCTTGGCAGCGGCCAATCCGATCCTGCCGGGCACGACTGGTGCCTCGCCAGTGATATGCCCCAGAAGCAATTCCCTTCACCCTCGGGCATCGGCCATGAACCGTCGCCCGTGGTGATCGAGCGTCGAGGCGTTACGCTCTTTGCATGGAACCGGGGGGTCGTTTTGGAGGATCGCATTTGGGATCATGTCGTTGATGCCGGTGCCTCGTTGTCTTCGTTGAAGGGTTCAACGATACAATCGGTTGTACGTCTAGTCCGTTCGACGCCGACAGAGGATTCCTGATGTTCGTCTCTTGGCGACTGCGTTTTGCGATGCAGAGTGAGTCTTAACCATACACGAAAAGGGTTTTCATTATGGATGAAAAGAAGAAAAGGATTACCAGACGCACTGTCATAGTAGGAACCGCCATAGCAGGAATTGGGATTGCAAATTCGGCGATCATTCTTCGCGAACTGCGTGAAAGGTACGAGACTAATATCCCAAGTGCGGGGCAGTCTTTTGCTCCTGCCCGTGTGACAACTTCAGGCACGGTGACCGCCAATGGCTACACGCTCGAAGTTCCGCCGGTAGCGATGGAGATAGAAAAGTCAGGTGACTGGGGGAAATATGAATCGCTGAACACAGAAGCAGCAAGAAAGGCACTGGACAATGATCCCGGCTACCAAGCCCATTTGAAACGACTTCTAGCAGCCCGCAAGGATACAAGAGAAAAAGATACAAAAGAAAGAGAAGCCAAGGCCAAGGCTCTAGCGAGCGGCGCAAAATGGTCTCCAGAGCAAATGGAAGCCGAGATTCAACGATTCAATACGAGAATTGATAATGATGATACGATTGATGCGGCGAATAAGGAGTTGTTGAAGAAGGGCTTCCAGGAGAGCATGAAGGAGGCTTATTAGGTGAGGGTTGCACAGACCGAGACACTATAGAGTCCGAATGCACCACACTCGGCAGCCCTGACTGCGAAGAAACGGTATCGCCGCGAGAATACGTTCAGCTTTCAGAAATCTCCGTAATCCTATGCACTTTGAGGAGTAAGTTGTGGCCACATCAACCTTACCGGATCAATTTGTCGGAACACCCGATATCGAGTTCACTAATTTCTTTATGAAAGGCGAAAGTAAGCGAGAGGAGATGTTGGCGCAACCGGAATGCACCTGCACTTGTGACTGTGACTGCGAGTGTGACTGCAATTGTGATTGTGATTGTAATTGCAGTTGTTCCTGTCCGTGCAGCGCATGCACCTGCAGTTGCGGCAATTGCTCCTGTGCTTGTAACTGCGGCTGTAACACGTGTACCTGCACCTGCGCTAGTTGTACATGCACGTGCGACACACCAGCCGTATCCGCAGCTCGCAGTCCTTCAGTTGCTCAAGCGTTGATAGATTCCACGGAACAGTCCAATACCGCCCCACAGAGTGAAAGCGTGCATCAATCGGCAGACACCGGTCAAGACCAGGCTAATGACGCTGTCGTAGATAGTAGCGTGGACGCCTCGCTGCAGAACGGTCAGTTGAATCCTCTGTCGGACTCCAACGAAGAGGGACAAATGAGTCCGATTAGCATCACCGTAGGCATCACTAATACGTTCTCTTCGGTCGCAAGTTCCACTTCATCTGTCAGCGGTTCAAGTGCCACCTCCAACGCTGCCGCAGAGGCAACTACGAACTCCACAGCAGAAACTTCGGGGTAACTTGTTTCTGCGATCGTGTTTCTTCGCTGTGTTGTTCGGAATCTGAACAGCCACCGGTTTTCGGTCGATGGATTGGCGAAGAGGTCGGCTGCGGACACGCGAGTGTATCACGATCGTGGATGCCCCGATCAGAGCCTGCGGCCCCTGCGGCTGTTTTCCCAACCCACACTTTCATAAGGTGCGGCAGAAGAGTTCTAAGCTGTCCAGCAGATCGAATGGAGAATCGTACGGTGGCTTTATCCCCAATGACTATTAGATATCGCACAGTGAGCG
Source organism: Planctomycetota bacterium (assembly GCA_963204995.1). Taxonomy (GTDB): domain Bacteria; phylum Planctomycetota; class Planctomycetia; order Pirellulales; family Pirellulaceae. The sequence goes on from CAUJKL010000948.1 coordinate 4,726, forward strand.
GCAACTGCTACGCTTACGATGTCTGCTCAGGCGAGATTTTTCGCGTTAACGATGTCATCTATCAAATCCTACGAGACTACCACGTTCTCACCGATGATGAAATAGTCGAGAAGCATCGCGGGATCAGAGAGGAATCCATCCGTGACGCTATCTCGCAGCTTGATGCAATGCAGTCGCGGAATGCTCTTCGTGATCATGTTCCGGAAAGAACGGTTCCGACGGAAGCGGCATCGTGCGACAAGAAGCCAGAGGCTATACCGCAATTCATCGCCAATCACCGACGTCTTCTCACTCTGGAATTGACGCATCAATGCAACCTTGCATGTGAGTACTGCGCTTTTGGTGAACATTATAATCAGACACGTGATCTCAGCCAAAGGTCCATCTCGTTTGACACGGCCAAACAAGCAGTCACGCACTTCTTGAACCACAAGTCTAAGGAGGCCGGTATTGGCTTTTACGGTGGCGAACCGCTCTTGGAGTTTGATTTAATCAAGAAGGTCGTCGCGTATGCTAGACGTTTGGCGAGTGACAACAATATGGACGTTCGGTTCTCTATGACGACGAACGGAACGCTGTTGACGGATGAGAAAATACACTTTCTCGCAAAACATGAATTCAGTGTGATGGTCAGCCTCGACGGGAATAAGGAATCTCATGATCGTTATCGCATATTCAAGAATCGAGCAAATCCTGATGAGAAAATAGGCTCGTTCGATGTTGTCACGAGAAACATGGCACGATTCGTCGAATTGTATCCAGACTACCCGGGACGCGGAATCATTCTCACACTCACAGCAACCTCTGATCTCTCCGGCTGTGAAGATTTCATCGCCCAGTGGAAGACCTCGTTCCCAACCGTAATAGCCAATTTCGTCACTCCGCTTCCTGAAGACGGAGAAGGAGGCGATCAGATTGGTGCGGGGCATTGCCAAGGTGGAACGTGCGGTGACGGTTTTTGTGGACGCCATCATCGTGGTGATGACGCAGTAGGTAGCAAGAAAGCGGCTCCCCATAAATCGTTAGAACCGGCCCCCGAGTTTGTTGGGTGGACTGATGAATCGTCTGCACGTTTCGGATCCTGCCGCCGCCGCTTCCTCTCCAAAGTATGCTCCCTGATGGATGCTGATATGACGAAGTCAATTAGAGACGGTTTTTCCATCAACAAATCACTTCTCGATGCTAATGTAAGAGGTATCCACAAGCGCCAACTGCTGGGTCTAAGGCGAGTGAAATCTCCGGTGACTCGCATGTCATGTTTTCCTGGAGCGACCCGAACATACTGTTCTTCCAAGGGAGTGCTCTATCCTTGTGAAAAAACGGAATTCGGCGATCTGTTTGCCCTGGGAAATGCAGAGGGCGACGTAAATGGGGATAGAGCGTACTACTTATCTGAAATGCTGCGGCTTCATTGTGACTGCGCAAATTGTATCGCAAGTAGTCTCTGTGGTTTATGTCCTGCTCAAACCACGGAATCAAAGGACCATCGAGGGCGGCTGGATGGGTTTGCACTGAAGAGAACGTGCCAGCGATTGGCATCCGAGTCGAGCCTTGCTGGAAGGTTGAGGGAATACAGTGAAATCATGGAAGCGAATCCAGACGTTCTAGATTGGATTTATGAGGAGGAACACAGTTCGGAGGATGATTGGCTCAATCACGTTCAGCTTCTGACGGCCACACCTAGAAGAGTCAACCTCCCGGTTGAGGAATTGGAGGAGTTTGTTTGACGTCTTCCGAAGTTGAGCGAAAACCCGTAAGGATCAGTGTGGTAGATACGGGTGTCGATCCGGCATGTTCAGCCTTTGAAGGCCAAGAAGTTCAAGGGGTAGGAGTCGAACGCATCGGAGACGACTATTATTATGACGCCGATTTCCGTGACCTCAGTGGACACGGGACCGCAATGGCCGCGAGAATTCAGTCGTTTTGTAAGAGTGCTCAGATTTGCGCTGTTCGGATCGCTCAACGAGATGAGGACGGAGTTGCCGTTAGAGTCCAAGAGCAAGCCCTTGCGATGGGCATCGAGTGGTGCATCCAACAGGGAATCCGCATTGTCAATGTAAGCTACAGTATCGCCGAAGCGCCACACGGCGGGTTTCTTGCCAGAGCGTGTCACAAAGCGCGCGAGAATGGAACGATTCTAGTCGCCGCGTATCGAGGCGGTGAAGAGGAGATGCCCGTCTATCCAGCCGCCTTTCCCACCGTGATCGGCGTGCGCCGGCGAGACGATCTGAAGCTCGGCGAGGTCGCAGTACTCTCGGAAGAAAACCTAGATCTTCACGCCTGGGGAAGATCCAACAGCAGTGCCACAGCCCAGGTCAGCGCCATGGTCGGGCGGATTCATTCGATCGACGACTCGCTGGGGCTGGAAGCCGTGGTAGCCTACTTGATGGAAGTCGCCGTGGAGTAATCCGGTCTTCAGTGCGCCCCATTTGGCGTAATGGGCGCGCGTGAAGAACCGGGAAGAAGGCGAAGTAACCATGCAGAATTGGTTCGTTACTCTCTCGCTTGTCGCTAACGCCGTGCTGATCGGCTGGGCGGGTTGGGTTACATCGCCGAACAAGACTGAAACGGGCCACATGGCGGCGACAGCCTATCTGTGGCAGACGCTCCGGTTTGATGTTTTTCACGTCAACCCGCCGCTTGTACGAGCCGTTAGCGGGCTTCCGGTCGCAGTGTGTCGGCCCCGGTACGATTGGGAATATTATTCCTCTCGACCGCAAGACCGTTCGGAATGGAGACTCGGAACCGCTTTTGTTGGGGCAAACAGCCCCGGAATGGTTCGTTGGTGTTTCGCGTTGGCACGTTGGTCATTGATTCCGCTTCTCCTCGTCGGTGGGTACTTTGGGTACCGCTTGAGCTGCGAGATGTATTCCGATTCGGCCGCCTATGTGTTCTTGGGCCTATGGTGCTTCTCGCCAGCTCTTTTGGCTTGGGGATCAACCATTTGCCCCGATGCTGTCGCGGGTGCGATGGGGCTTATAGCTGTTTACACGTACCGACAGTGGTTCCATAAGCCCAATTGCACGCGGGCGGGCATTGCTGGCGTTTGCCTTGGACTGCTGCCGCTTACAAAGCTGACGTGGATCATCGCATTTGGTTTGTGGCCGTTGATTTGGTGCGTCTGGGCACTGCCGATCTATTTCACAAAGGCCGACAAGCGATGTTTGCCAATGCCTCCTTTTCGACAGGTCGCGATCATTCTTTTCCTTGCCCTCTACACGCTCAACATGGGCTACCTGTGCGACGGAACCTTTCGGCCTCTTGGCAAGTATGTGTTCAACAGTCATTTGTTTAGTGGTCACGAAGTGCGCAATAACGAGACGAGTCCGGCTGTAACAAACCGTTTTTCCGAGACGTGGCTTCGCGCAATCCCTATCCCATTCCCGGCTGATTTTGTCCAGGGCATCGACACACAACGGTACGACTTCGAGCGCGGGCTGCCCTCGTACTTGCGAGGCCAATGGGCAGACCACGGATGGTGGTATTACTATCTTTACGCGTGCTTGGTCAAGGTACCGCTAGGAACATTGTGCTTAGTCGCGTTAGCCATTGGCGGAACCATCTTCGGACGGGGCTATTCCGCGCCGTGGCGAGATGAGATGGTGGTGCTTGCACCGTTTGTTCTGCTGTTTGTTTTCGTCAGCAGCCAGACGGGTTTTTCGGCGCATTCACGTTACATTCTCCCTGCCTTGCCGCTTGCATTGGTTTGGGCAAGCAAATCCGGTCGAGTGTTTGAGCTGCGCCCGTTGACTGGGAAACGTTTGATGATGGCTGCGTTCGTGGTGTTAGCGCTCGCATGGTCGATCGTGAGCAGCTTGGCAGTTTACCCGCACAGTTTGTCGTACTTCAATGAGTTGGCGGTCGTGCTGCCAACGTCCGCTGATGCGTCGTATCCGACACCGATGGGCAAGATCGACAAACGTAGCCTGTCGACAATGATTAGTGCCGGACCGCGCAATGGGCCTCGCCATTTGCTCGGCAGCAATATTGACGGGGGACAAGACCTGTTCTACTTCGAAGATTGGTATGAATCCCACCCCGAGGCGCGGCCGATCAAGGTCGCCTATTTCGGCGGCTATCCGCTACGCCGAAGCAAGATCGACTCGATCGGTTATCCGCCGAATGGATTGATTAAAGAACAGAGCGGCGACAAGGCGGACACAACCACAATTGGCCCGTTGCCAGGCTGGTATGCAGCGAGTGTCAACGAGATTTACGGTCGGGCACAACAGTACCGCTATTTCTTAAATTTCCAGCCGGTTGCCACGGCGGGTTACTCAATCCACATTTACCATATCACGCTCGACGATGCCAACCGAGTGCGCAAGAAACTAGGTCTCGCCGAACTGGGGGAAGAAACGGAATAAACGGGGACAAGTTGAAGTAGGCTTGTCACCATCAGAAACTATATACTTGCCTCCGTTTCCACCTCCTCGAAGTTCGGCATTACATGTGGCGCGATCGACTCTCCCGTGGAAGCCTCGATGTCCTATCCATGGCAGGCCGTTGCTGGAGTCAAGAATGGTTATGCCCGAACCCGCGAGGAGAGTCTCGTGAACAGATTCGTATTGTGTTTTCTGCTGGCTGCGGCTGGCGGTCGTGACGACAGCATGACAGAGTACTGCTTCAGCTTTCTCGGTTCGCAGTTTGATGAAGAGTACTTTCGGCTCTTGGGCTCGGAGGACGTCAAGGCGTGGGACTTCATTCATCGCGAAGCGGCAGGACTTCGAATGGCCTTGCCCGCCGGCACGGATGTCCAGATGGTGGGGATTGCCAATCGCTTTCCGGTCAGCGGCGATTTCGAAATCACTGCCAAATACACAATTCTGAAGTGCGACTCAGTAGATCAAGGTTACGGTGCGGGACCAGGAATCTACATCAAGACGCTTTCGTCGGGTGAAAACACCGCTGTCTTGTCCCGATTAAACCGTCCCGCCGAAGAGAGCATCTATAACGCCTACTTTGCGACGCTGCGGCGCGACGGCACGCGCCAGCATCAACCAATGTTTACAGAAACGAGTTCCGCGTCTGGCTCGCTTCGACTTGTTAGAAACGGCGAGACCTTGGAATACTCTGTCGCCGAAGAAGAGTCCAAGGAGTTCCGGCTCATCCGCCAGTTGCGATTAGACGCCGAGGATGTGGCCGTGGTGCGGGTGGGTGTTGACAAAGGTGGTTCGGAGGCCGCGGTCGAAGTGTTGTGGGAGGAATTGACGATTCGAATGCGTCCACCAACGAAATCGTTCGTGCCGTGGGGGCCTCTTCTGGTGGTCGTGCTCTTTCTCATCGGCAGCACATGCGTTTTGTTCTCGCGTCGCCTTCGAGAGCGTATACTGCGGCCGGCTGACATTGACACATCGTGAGTTCGACCAACGGGAGAACGTGTTGCGCCAAACACGTGACCAATGTGCCAGATTCAACCGCATTGACTATAACGCGCGTCGGAGTCACAACGAGATGGATGGAATTCACGTCGAATAATGAGCGCAGTATCGATCACGTCCGCTGCGAATCATTAGGCATGAAGGGACGGGACATCCATTGCCGGGGCCGAGAAACAAAATGGAAACGCTCCCCTCGCCAGAGATAAACTCGCCCTCCTCTTCGAGAGTCACGCCGCCGTTCCGGAGGTCGCATCGGAGCGGATGCCCAATTTATTTTCTCGGCCGCAAGTCGCGACGTCGTAGTGGTTTGTGAACGCCTCGCGAGGATAATTGGAAAAATCTTTCAAGAATTATGACCCGGTTTTGCCTCCGTTTTTCAATAAAGTAGATAGAGACTGTTTGCTTTCAGAAGCGATCGGAGGTTGCGATGGGGAAACCGCGCAGAAGTCAGAAGTCAGAAGTCAGAAGTCAGAAGTCAGAAGTCAGAAGTCAGAAGGCAGAAGGCAGAAGGCAGAAGTCAGGCCGCGGCCAAGTGGGGGCGATCTGGTCGCTGGGGAGGAACTTCACGTGGGTGACAACTCGCTGCGGGAGTTGGCTGCGACCGCCGACATCGCGAAACCACCGGTCGATCTTTCGCTTCTGACACCTCGGCAGTTGGAAGTATTGCGTTGCTTTGTCGACACACCACACGAACCTCCCATCGCCCACCGACTCGGTATACGCGCCAAGACGGTCAAGGTGCATCTGTTGAACATTCAGAACACACTGCAAGTATGTTGTCGCGTGGAACTGATGAAGGTCGCCCTCCAGGCGTTGGGCGGTGACATTCGCGATGGCCCGAGCCTAAGCCAAAGGCTTACGCCAGAAACGTCGGAAAACGATTGACGCGCCGAGTTGCGATCCTAAGATGAACGTCGTCATGTGTTGCGTGAGTCGTGTCGAGGTGGAAGCCAACGTGATCCCGATCAACGAACAGATGGTGATGGCGAAAGGCAACGACGATCCTGCCGTTACCGTAGCGGACGAAATTACGATTGTTGCAAGCCCTTGCCCGCAGGATCGCTACAACGGTGCCTCCTTCCGCGTCGGTCGGGAAGTAGCCGAGCGAGACTACGTCAATACTCAAGGCACCATCACCGGCTCGGGGTCTACCAGTCTTCGACGGCAAGAGTGTTTGCGGTTGGAATTCTGTTCGCTTCACGAACACGTTACTGCGTCGCGGGTCATTGATAACCTGCATGCTCGCCTCCATCAGTCTGGCGGGATGCGGGACGGATCTGGCATTGCCACCA